>NZ_JBHTLM010000018.1:0-108479 GCF_042678945.1 Paenibacillus puldeungensis
GATGCTGGAGGCGGACCTGGCGCCGCTCGCGCTGGAGCTGGCGGCGTGGGGCGCCGCCTCGCCGGCCGAGCTCGCGTGGCTGGATGCGCCTCCGGCTGCGCCTTACGCCGGGGCCGTCCAGCTCCTGCGGCAGCTGGACGCCCTGGATGAGGCCGGCCGCATCACTGCTCACGGCCGGCAAATGGCCGCGCTCGGCCTGCACCCGCGCCTCGCGCACATGCTGCTGCGGTCGCGCGAGCTTGGCCTTGGCGCGCTCGGCTGTCGTCTCGCGGCGCTGCTCGAGGAGCGCGACCTGCTCAAGGGCGCGGCTGGCCGCGACAGCGATCTGCGGCCAAGGCTTTCGCTCGTCCTGGCGGCAGAAGCCGGCGGCCGCGCATCCATCTCTACCGGTCATGAAATAGACCGGGACGGCCTGCAGCGGATCTTGTTCCAGATCCGCCAGTGGGAGAAGCGGCTCGCAGCAAGCTTAGAGCATCCGGCATCCGGCTCTGCGGGCGCAGTTGACGAATCGCTTAATCCGGGGGTGTTCATCGAAGAGGATGATCCCGATTTCGATCTCGATGACAATGACAACGAGCCCTATTTAGAAGAAGACGTGTCATCGTTTGCCACAAGTTCAGTAATGCCTGCGAAAGCAACCGAAAATCCGGACCGTTGGTGCGGTTTGCTTGTATCGTTTGCGTATCCGGATCGGATTGCCAGCCGTCGTCCAGATGGACGATATTTGCTTAGAAATGGTCGCGGAGCAATCCTTATGGTAAAAGAGTCTTTAGGTACAGCCTCTTATCTGGCGTTGGCGGATGTTGACGATGAAGGTACAGAAGGACGGATTCTTCTAGCGGCTCCATTGGATGAAAACGATCTTTATACTTATTACCGCAAGGAGATTGCAGAGGAGACCAGCGCAATCTGGGATGATGAGGCGGGCATGGTTCGGGCGAGATGGCGGCAGAGACTCGGGGCCATCGTGCTGAAGGAGCGCCCAGAAGCAAAGCCGAGTCCCGAACAGATCACAAAAGCGCTGCTCCAAGCCATTAATGAGAAGGGTGTTACGATTTTACCGTGGAACGAAAAAGCTCGGAAACTTCAGGAACGGCTGCTCTTTTTGCATCGCCTGGACGACCGCTGGCCTGATGTTTCGGACAAAGCTTTGACCGAGACCGCCAAAGAATGGCTAGCCCCATACCTGCAGGGCATTCGCAAGCGGTCGGATCTGGAGGCTTTATCGCTCTATAGCATCCTTGAGAACCAACTTGAGTGGGGGCAGCAGCAAGAGCTGAACAATGAAGCACCAACGCATCTACTCGTTCCGAGCGGCTCCAAAATACAAATTCATTATGAAGGGCCGCAAGCGCCTTATGCCGCAGTACGGCTGCAAGAGGTATTCGGCATGATGGCTACTCCGCGAATCGGGTATGGCCGAGTTCCAATCACATTGCATCTGTTGTCCCCTGCTGGGAGACCTGTGCAGGTAACCTCGGATCTGCAAAGCTTCTGGCAGCATACTTACTTTGATGTGAAAAAAGACTTGAAAGGCCGCTATCCTAAGCATTACTGGCCTGACGATCCGCTTTCGGCTACCGCAACACGCAAAGTACGGCCCGATCGATAAATTTCCATTGACGACAGTTTGTCCGTTAATTTATCATACTTCCATAACTGAATACCTAGAAAACGATGGCGTGTTACCACCTCAAGCGGGCACGAGCCAGGAAAAACAAACCTATTACATAGGTGTTTTCCTTGGCTCTTTTTTGTGCCTGTCCCAAGAAAATAGGTATAGTTCCCACAAGGTTCCCGGAATATTAATTAGGAAGTAAATCCGGAAATGGAAAGGATGATGGCTTATGCTAGCTTTTCTGCAAAAAATCGGGAAGTCGCTGATGCTCCCGGTGGCGACGCTGCCTGCAGCGGCTATTTTACTCAGGTTCGGAAATATTGACTACATTAAAGATTTTCATCTTGGTGCAGACGTAGGAGGCTTCTTAAACACGTATATCGCTCCTTTTCTGGCTGCTGGCGGAGGAACGATATTCGATAATTTGCCTCTTATTTTTGCCGTCGGCGTCGCCATCGGACTCGCGGGGGATGCGGTTGCTGCCTTGTCTGCGGTGATTGGGCAATTGATTCTGCTGAACGTGCTTGAACGGGTTCCCGGCATATTTCCGCAATTGATGCAGTCTCCGGACACAAAGCTGAATATGGGGGTTCTTGGAGGCATTATCGTTGGATGTATTTCCGCTTATCTTTACAAAAAATATCATAATATCAAGCTGCCTGATTGGCTCGGCTTCTTCGGCGGCAAGCGGTTTGTTCCTATGGTAACAGCCGTAACAATGGTTGTGGTCGGCTTAATTTTTGGATTGATTTGGGGACCTATTCAGTCCGTGTTGGATACG
Source organism: Paenibacillus puldeungensis (assembly GCF_042678945.1). Taxonomy (NCBI): domain Bacteria; kingdom Bacillati; phylum Bacillota; class Bacilli; order Caryophanales; family Paenibacillaceae; genus Paenibacillus; species Paenibacillus puldeungensis. The sequence goes on from NZ_JBHTLM010000018.1 coordinate 2,400, forward strand.
TTTGGCAACTGGGTGACCAGCTTAGGGGGCGTTGGATCGGCTATACATATTGTCGCCAACCGTCTGCTTGTCCCATTTGGCCTGCATCACATTATCAACTCGATCGTTTGGTTCCAAATCGGCGATTTTACGAATAGCGCTGGTGAAGTGATACATGGTGACCTACATCGATTCTTTGCCGGGGATAAAACGGCGGGAATGTTCATGACCGGCTTTTTCCCGATCATGATGTTCGGCCTTCCAGCTGCTGCATTGGCCATTATTCACACCGCCAAACCGGAAAAGCGCAAGCTGGTAAGCTCCATTTTTCTGGGGGCTGCGCTTGCTTCGTTTCTTACTGGCATTACCGAACCACTGGAATTTTCGTTCATGTTCGTTGCACCGGTTCTTTACGGGATTCATGCTATTCTGTCAGGTGTTGCGGCCTATGTGACTTACGCCTTAGGAATGAAATTGGGCTTTGGTTTTTCGGCGGGCTTTATCGATTATGCCATCAACTATCAGATTTCGACGAAGCCGCTGCTGTTAATCCCCGTTGGTTTAGTGACGGCGGTGATCTACTACGTTGTTTTCCGTTTGCTGATTATCAAGCTGAAATTGAAAACACCGGGACGAGAGGATGAAGATTTGAGAGAGACCGAGGAGAATGACGACCCAGGTGCTCTTGCTGAGGACAGTAGGGCGGCTAAAATTTTGAAGCAAATCGGAGGACCTGATAATATCGACTCTGTCGACGCGTGCATTACCCGGCTACGCCTCGTCGTCAAAGATGAGAAAGCCGTCAACGATGCTGGGCTCAAGCAGCTCGGTGCTTCCGGCGTCATGAGACTTGGCAAAGGTGCGGTCCAAGTCGTGTTCGGTCCGCAGTCTGAATCCATTAAAGATGAAATCAAGAAATTGTTATAAAATAATGCACTTACCAATACAAACAGGGTGGAGACCGAATCCACCCTGTTTTTTTACGGAGCTAAGTCATTGGAGGGATCCTTTCATTAGCCTAGGCTTGCCAGTTCCTGACATGTAAAGTATAGTCGTGGTGAAATCAAACATTTTTTGCGGGGGTCCAAGATGTCATACAAATTTACCAAATGGATGATCTTAATCGTTCCAACCATGATTATCGGTTTATGGGAATATGTCCGCCACCAATTTTTAATGCCGTATCTATCTATGGAGCTCGGGAATGTGCTGACCCCGATTATTTTGTTTATCATCAGCGTTACGCTGTTGTATCGATGGTTTTCGTATTTGGAAAAGCTGCAGGAGGAGTTGCAGCGGGAACGGTCGCTCAAGGCAAAGCTGGAGCAGCGGGAGCTGCTTGCCAGGGAGCTTCATGATGGGATTGCCCAATCTTTGTTTCTGCTTTCGGTGAAAGTGGATCGAGCCGAGCGGCAGCAAGCAGAGGCCGGACAAGATTACGACTGGAATGAGCTGCGCAGGACGATTCAAGAAGTAAACCGCTACGTAAGGGAGGCGATTTCTGATTTGCGGGTTCCTCCCGATTCACGAAATAGCAGGGAGCAGGAGGTATCTATTCCCGCGCAAATTAGGCAAATGGCGGCCGAGCGGCAGATGAAGCTTGAGCTCGACTGGAAGCTGAAGGAGGAAGCATTGTCTCCTAAGGCGAGAATGGAGCTGCTTTCCTGTATAAGGGAGGCAATTGTGAATGCAGGAAAGCACGCCGAAGTACAGAAAGTCTACGTTTGGGGCAGTGGGGATGCGCGGAGGTTTAGCGTGCGCGTGACCGATAAAGGCGTAGGATTTCAGGCTGGGCGGGCACCGGAGAAGGGAAGATATGGGCTTCGTATTATTCAAGAAAGAGCGGAGAGTATGGGCTGGCGTCTTACGGTTTCATCTCGGCCAGGCAAAACGACGCTTGAAATTGAAGGAGGAGGAGCTTGAGTGAAGGTTCGTGTATTAGTTGTAGATGATCATCCTCATGCTCGTGAGGCGATTGGGGATATTTTGGCAGAGGATGACTGTTTTGAGATTATTGGTTATGCCGAAAACGGGGACGAAGCGATCGTTCAGACGGAGCAGTGGATGCCGGATTTGATCCTGATGGACATCCATATGCCCGGCAAGGACGGCCTAGAGACAACTCGAGAAATCAAGCTTCGTTACCCGTATGTAAAGATCGTTCTGATTACGGTGTCGGACGACGTCGCTCATTTGTTCGAAGCGTTAAAACAGGGTGCCCAAGGCTACTTGCTTAAAAATTTGGAGCCTGGTACATGGCTGGAGTATTTGCGTTCCATCGCCAGCGACGAGGTTCCTTTAACCCGTGAGCTTGCGCTGCGCATTTTGCAGGAATTTCCACGATCGAACAAGGACGCAGGGGGGGAACCGCCTTTAACCGCCAGAGAGCGTGAAATTCTCGGTTGGGTCTCTAAAGGGATGACCAACCGCGAGATTGCTGGAGTTCTGCACATTTCCGATCAGACTGTGAAGAACCACTTGAAAAACATTCTCCAGAAGCTGCACCTGGAAAACCGGGTTCAACTAACGAGGTATGCTTTGGAGCAAGGATGGGTTGAGAGGCCAAAAAATTAGTTCGCGTGCTCGAATTGACAAATTTTTAGATAAACGTTATTATAACTATACTTAGAATAGTAACAGTTTAATAAATACTTACTGTTAAATCTATAGTACATCATTTTATTTCATCTTTGGAGGGAATTATACAATATGTCACATGTATTGTTTGTTAAAGCCAACAACCGCCCTGCGGATCAATCCGTAACGGTCAAATTGTACGAAAGTTTTCTGAAAACATACAAAGAAACGCATCCTGAAGATTTGGTTACAGAACTGAATGTGTTTGAAGCGGATCTCCCTTACTACGATAACGATTTGATGACCGGTTTGTATAAGCTCGGCAATGGGATTCCGACAACGCCGGAAGAACAAAAAGCCGCTGACCTGGCGAACACGTACCTGGATCAATTCCTGGGCGCGGATAAAGTCGTATTTGCATTTCCGCTCTGGAACTTTACGATCCCGGCTCAATTGCTCACTTATTTGTTCTATCTGAACCAAGCCGGTAAAACGTTTAAGTACACGGAGCAAGGTCCTGTCGGACTGGTTGGCGATAAGAAGATCGCTTTACTGCAAGCCCGCGGCGGAGTTTATTCCGAAGGTCCTATGGCTGCGCTGGAAATGTCCTTGAACTATGTGAAGAACACGCTTGCTTTCTGGGGCATTAACAATCCGGAAACCATTGTCGTTGAAGGCCACAACCAATTCCCGGATCGCGCTGAGCAAATCGTACAGGACGGCGTAAAACGTGCGGCTGAGCTTGCTGCGAAATTCTAATCTTTTTAAATAAATTCATAAGCAAAAAGGCTGCCTTAAGGTCATACAACCTTAAAGCAGCCTTTTTCTATTTGTATAACCGTGAGGTTGTTGTATTTCGTTTATAATAATAAATAAAGGCTTTTGATTCATTTGCGTAAATCAGCCGAATACAATTATACTCACTTTAAGTGATTGAAGGAGATGCACCATGAATTTTAACTTGGAAATGATTTTAAAACTATGTTTAGCTTTGTTGTTCGGGCTGTTTATCGGCATTGACCGCCAGCTTAAGCAGAAACCGCTCGGCATCAAGACCAGCATGGTTATCTGTATTGCCAGCTGCTTAGTAACGATTGTATCGGTAGAAGCCTATGAGAAGTTTGCCGGACAAGGTCATCCCAACATGGATCCTATGCGTCTTGCGGCTCAAGTTGTCAGCGGGATCGGTTTCCTGGGAGCGGGCGCGATTCTACGCCGGAGCAATGAAGGTATATCCGGACTTACGTCAGCTGCAATGATTTGGGCGGCTTCCGGAATAGGTATCGCGATCGGGACCGGTTTTTATATTGAAGCGGCGCTGACGGTTGTTCTTCTGATCATTGCTGTTAATTTCGTTCCTTACTTGATCAAGTGGGTTGGCCCTTATAAGCTGAATCAACGTGACGTATCCGTCAAAATCGTAATGGAGGAACATGGCAATGTAACGGATCTGATCCATATCCTTGAAGGAAAGGCCGAAAACGGTCACGGGGTAAAAGGCAGTCAACATCATATCCGCCGGCTTAAGATTAAAGATTTAGAGGAAGGCAGACAGCGGGTCGACATGGTGATTGCCGCTTCGGAAAAAGAGTATACAACGGAGATCTATCACTTTATTCGGACGATCGACCACGTGATCAGTGTGGAGGTCGAAAACCTATAAATCGCACGGTTGCCGATCCCTATTTCCAGAAAGTTACGGATCGTAATTGTTTTTTAACCTTTTATTTGTTAACTGCCTCAAGCGACATGGTATGATGGTATTGTATGTCAATCCAGCTCAAATAAAGGATGAATTTGCAAATGAGTAAACAAATTCTGATCGTTGATGATGACGATAAGATCGCTAAGCTGATAGAGATTTATTTGGTAAACGAAGGCTATGACGTCATCAAAGCGGCGGACGGAATCCACGCACTTGAAATCGTAGAGAGCGATGAGGTCGATCTGATTATTCTGGATGTTATGATGCCAGGATTAGACGGGATTTCGGTCTGCTTGAAAATCCGTGAGACACGAACAACACCGATATTGATGTTAAGCGCTAAAGATGGAGATATGGACAAAATCACCGGCCTGATGACCGGGGCGGACGATTATATGATTAAGCCGTTTAATCCGCTGGAGCTTGTGGCAAGAGTGAAATCTCTGCTCCGCAGGTCTTCCTATGCTGCTTCACCTCCTGCGTCTCCGCAGGATCACATCATTAAAATCGGTTCTCTTCAAATCGACAAGGAGACGCATACGGCTACCGTAGATGGCAATCCCGTTAAATTGACGCCGATCGAATTCGGTATTTTATTTTTATTGGCCAGCCATCCCGGCCGAGTATTCGGCTCGGAAGAAATTTTTGAACTGATTTGGAAGGATAAATATTTGGAGAGCAGCAATTCCGTGACAGTACATATTAGCCGGCTTCGCGATAAGCTGGAGAAAGAAATGGACGGTGAAAAGCTGATCCGTACGGTATGGGGGGTCGGCTACAAAATTGAAAGCTAGTTTGCGTTTTGTGGCCTGGCTTTTCTGGACAATCGTCACTTCCTTGTTATCATTGCTGATTTTGGTCTTTTTGGCAAAATTGTTTTTCTTCCTGTTTCCGGATATAACATTTTACAGAGCAATACTTTGGGTAAATCGAAATATCGGATTTCCGCAGGCTTATTACCTGGCTGGCGTACCCATTATGCTTCTGTTTGCGCTCTATTTTTATCGCCGCAGCGTTCGACGTCAGGAAAAGAAGTATTTGAATTTGTTAATCGATGAGGTGCACAAAATCGAAGAGGGCTCTGTCCGAAAAATACCGGTAGAAAATGTAGGCCAGCTGGGGCAGCTTGCAACGGACATTAACCGGATGGTTGACCGGCTGAGGACCTCCATCGAAGAAGAACGCCGTGCGGAACAGACGAAAAATGAGCTGATTACGAATGTGTCCCATGATTTGCGTACACCGCTCACCTCAATCACAGGCTATTTGGGCTTGATCGAGCAGGACCGTTACCGGGATGAAGTGGAGCTCCGTTATTACGTCAACATGGCTTATGAGGAGTCGCTTCGGTTGAAGCAATTGCTCCAAGACTTGTTCGAATTCACCCGAATGCAGAACATGGAAATGAAGCTGCAAAAAACGCGGATCGACCTGATTGAAATGCTGAATCAAATTTCCGCGCACTTGGGCTGGCAGATGCAGGAGAGCGGCATGGAATGTCGTCTATATTTGCAGGGCCCTCATCTATATGTGAATGCAGACGGAGACAAGCTCCGGCGCGTTTACGAAAATTTGATCACCAATGCGATCCGCTATGGTCAGGAAGGTAAATTCATCGATATTCGCGGTCGTCTGGAAGATGAAGAAGTTGTTACCGAAGTAGTCAATTACGGTGAGCCGATTCCTGAATCGGATTTGCCGCATCTTTTCGACCGATTCTACCGGGTGGAGAAGTCCCGGGCTACGCAAACCGGCGGCTCTGGAATCGGTCTGGCGATCGCTAAGCATATCGTTGACTTGCATCAAGGGACGATAACTGTTGAAAGTAATGAGTATTGTACGATATTTACCGTAAGGCTACATCGCATAACCAAATGAGCGTATTAACGGCAAACTTATGACAAGTTTGTCGTTTTTTTATGCTTCGTTTAAGGAAAATGCAGGGATTTCTTAATGAAAACTTAAGATTTTCTTAGACGGGACGAAAACTCTAAAATTCATAATTAACGTTGGAAGCAGGGGCTAAAGAAAAAGATAAAGTTAGAGAGAAATAGGGTTTAAGGATTGAGAGAGGCGATTTTGTTGTTTAAGCGAAAGTGGTTCATGTTCATGATTCTCATCGTTGTACTTTTATTGGTTAGCGGCAAAATACCAGTAATACGTCAGTATAGCTCCGATGTGATCGATAAGATGGAGACGAAGTGGCGCGACTGGAAAACGCCTGAATTGGCTGGCCTTGAGGGGAAAGCGGTGCTCATCATGGACCGGGACTCGGGAAAAATTTTATATGGAGATCACATGAACCGGAAAATGTACCCGGCGAGTACCACCAAAATATTAACCGCACTAATCCTTCTGGAATCGGGAGATGTGGGCGACATCGTTACCGTCGGCTCTGAAGCAGAGCGGCGAACTCCTGATGAAAGTTCGGCGGGATTGTATGAAGGCGAGAAGCTAAGTGTGAAGGATCTTGCGGCAGCGATGCTGCTGCCATCTGGAAACGATGCGGCCAGAACAGCCGCCGTCTACATTGCGGAGCGAAAAACGGGACAGCAGATGGAGCCTATGAAAGCTATCCGTTATTTTGCTGAACTGATGAATAATCGGGCCAAACAATTGGGGGCTACCCATAGTCATTTTGTCAATCCACACGGACTGCACGATCCGGATCATTACTCCACGGCCAAAGACCTAGCCATTATAGCTCGGGAAGCCATGAATCACCCGGAAATCCGGACCATACTCAAGGAAACGGTTCATCAAGTCAAACGTCCCGGTCAAAGGAATGCTACATTTGAGAATCGGAATAAGCTGCTGCAGAAGCACGGTCCTTGGTATTATCAGGGGGCTACCGGGATTAAGACGGGGTATACAGACGAAGCAGGCTACTGCTTTGTTGGTGCGGCGTCCCGTAAAGGTGAAAATATGATCAGCGTCGTGCTGCATTCAACCGAGGATGGCGTTTGGAACGATACGATCAAGCTGCTGAATTATGGCTTCGGCAGTTAAGGGAGAAAGAGGGGGAACAAGATGAATATCCACTCGATGGATCTTCTTTACCGTGAATATAAAACCGATGTATATCGTTATTTGTATAGTTTGTGCCACAATCATCATACTGCGGAAGATTTGATGCAGGAGACATTTTGCCGAGCCATTAAGCATTTGGAGGGAGCGGAGGGGCGTAAAGCGAAAGCCTGGCTTCTGCGCGTTGCCCATAACGCTTACATCGATACGTTAAGAAAAGAAAGCCGCTCGTCCGTTTACGAAAATGATTTCTTTCATCAATACGCTTGTGACGAGACGCCGGAAAGACTTGTACTGGGTCAGGAGAACACGAAAGAGCTCTATGCACAGCTTTCCCTGCTTCAGCCGAATCAGCAGCATGCTGTGCTTTTATATGATGTACATGGCTTCTCTTATCAAGAATCAGCCGACCTGATGGGCATTTCTTTATCTCATTTTAAAATTGTGCTGTACCGAGCCAGACAAAAGCTTCGTCGACGCAGTGAGACCGCCTAAACGCTGGTCGCTGCTTAATATCTGACAAATAAAAGGCTAAAAAAACGCGAGAGTAGGGGATTTCTCCTTACTGCTGGCGTTTTTTTGCTTAATCCTGTATTGGACGCCACACTTTGTGCAACCACCTGTTCAATTTCCCAAAATTGAGGTAGGATAATGAATACTAGAATTATGATACCAGAAAAAGACATCATGTATTTTGCTGATAAGAATCGGGTTTATATTCATTGGGGAGGGATAACAATGATACCGCAGCGGGTTTCTTTAGTCACTTTGGGAGCAAGGGATTTAGCAAACTTACGCGCCTTTTATCAGCGCCTGGGCTGGGAGGACACCCCAGCAAGTTCAGATGATTACAGCGTATTTACGACGGCCGGTGTCTTGTTAAGCCTGTATCCTTACAAAGACCTGGCATTAGACGCAGGGCTCAGTGTCGAAACGACAACTGAGGCCAAGCCATCATTTCGCGGAATCACGCTAGCGGTTAATGTTGAAGAGCCAGAGCTTGTCGATGTAGCTATTGAAAAGGCGAGGGCGGCTGGAGCTACGATTTTGAAGGAGCCGGTGGAGGCTTTCTGGGGCGGGCGATCCGCTTATTTCGCTGATCCCGAATTTAACGTATGGGAAGTGGCCTGGAACCCGTCTGCCGTGTTCGACGAGACAGGGGCCATGCTCTCTTTTTGAAATGACACAAACCATATCTTAGGAGGACTAGAAGATGCTAAAAGGATTGCAGAGCACCGTCACACTAAATAATGGGGTAAAAATGCCTTGGCTTGGGCTAGGTGTGTTTAAGGCTGAAGAGGGAGAAGAGGTCGTTCGGACGGTCAAAACGGCGATTCGTTTAGGATATCGAAGCATTGATACGGCCGCTTTTTATCAAAATGAGGAAGGCGTCGGTAAGGCTGTCAAAGAAGCGATGCAGGAGAACGGAGTTTCTCGGGAAGAGCTGTTTATTACGACAAAGGTATGGAATAGCGACCAAGGTTATGATTCCACGCTTCGAGCCTTTGAAACGAGCCTTGGCAAGCTGGGTTTGGATTTTGTTGACCTGTACTTGGTGCATTGGCCGGTGAAGGGAAAATACAAGGATACGTGGCGTGCGCTGGAAAAAATTTATGCGGAAGGCAAAGCGCGGGCTATCGGGGTCAGCAATTTTCAAATTCATCATTTGGAGGATTTGATGGCTGATTCCAAAGTGGTGCCTACGGTGAATCAAGTCGAGCTGCACCCTCAGTTATCGCAACAAGAGCTGCGGCAATACTGCGATTCGAAGGGGATCCAGGTGGAAGCCTGGTCACCGCTGGGTCACGGGAAACTGCTTGAGAACGAGGCGCTCAGAGCGATTGGAGAAAAGTATGGCAAAACCGCGGCACAGGTCATTTTGCGCTGGGATTTGCAGGAGCGCGTGATCACAATACCTAAATCGGTTAATGAACAACGCATTGCCCAAAATGCCGATATCTTCGATTTTGAACTCACTGGGGAAGATATGCGCATTATCGATAGTCTGAACCAAAATAAACGGTTTGGGGCGGATCCGGACAATTTTAATTTTTAAATCACAGAGAGATAGAACCTAGGTTCGAAAGAGGTGTGCATGAACCATACTGCCGCAACAAAACCAGCTTCCCCAGTGCTGACGGTTTATCCAATCCTGTTCGCCATCAGCATTGTTCACCTGCTTAACGATACGATGCAGTCGGCGATTCCCGCTTTATTTCCAGTGCTACGCGAATCGCTGCTATTATCATATGGGCAAATCGGTTGGATCTCATTTGCTATGAATATCACGGCTTCGGTATTTCAGCCTCTAGTCGGCCTTTATTCCGATGTCCGGCCGAGACCGTACATTTTACCGCTGGGTGTATGTTTTACATTGGCCGGCATCGTCATGCTGGCCTTTGCTCCCAGCTACGGGTTTGTACTGCTTGCGGTTACGTCGATCGGCCTTGGCTCTTCGGTGTTCCACCCAGAATCGTCACGGGTCGCCTACTTGGCGGCCGGTTCGCGGCGAGGATTGGCTCAGTCGATTTTTCAGGTGGGCGGTAACCTTGGGGCATCGCTCGGGCCAATTATGTCAGCGCTCATCTTCATTCCGCTTGGTCAAACCAGCGTCGTTTGGTTTGCTTTCGCAGCTATTGCAGCGATCGTCATCCAGTTCTTTGTAGCCAGATGGTATGGCTCGCAAGATTTAAAACCGAAGGTGCGTCACTCCGCAGGGACAAAGGATAGTGTGCGTACCTCAAGCCTTAGCCGAAGAAAAGTGGGGCTTGCCATTACGGTTTTAGTTCTGCTGCTGTTTTCAAAAAATGTGTATTCTATCAGCATTTCCACGTTTTATTCGTTCTTTTTGATGGATCATTATGGACTTGCAAAGGAAACCGCACAGTGGTACGTATTCGCATTCCTGGCCGCGGCCGCTGTAGGAACTTTTTTTGGCGGGCCGATTGCGGACCGCTATGGGCGGCGCAACATTATTTGGATATCGATTCTCGGAACGGCACCGTTTTCCTTGCTGCTCCCTTACGCAAACCTATTCTGGTCCGGGATTCTCGTTGTGATTGCGGGGTTCATTATGTCGTCCGCTTTTTCGATTATCGTCGTGTATGCGCAGGAACTGCTCCCAGGGAAGGTGGGACTCGTCTCAGGCTTGTTCTTCGGACTGTCCTTCGGTCTGGGCGGGCTTGGCTCGGCCGTACTCGGCAATTTCGCCGATCAGGCGGGGATCCTGTTCATTATGAAGCTATGTTCATATCTGCCGCTAATTGGCCTGCTGACAGTTCTGCTGCCAAAGGACAAAGCTTTGCGGCAATAATAAAAAGGAAAAGGGTTATGTTCCATAGGAGTGGAGTATAACCCTTTTGACTTATTAACTACAGAAAGACGGTGTCTTCGAAATGATTCAAGGCATGAATGATTTGGCGATTCACAGTGCCTTCGAGCTGAAGCAGGCAATCATGAATCAGCCTGAAATGATAGCGGATTTCAAGGCGGTTGCTGATTTAGGACTTCCGCAGGGCTGCATCGCGGCAGGGTATATTCGCAACTTCGTCTGGGATTTGCAGCATGGATATTCTCAGAACACTCCGCTCCATGATGTCGATGTCCTATATTTTGACCCGAGCTGCTTAAATGAAGAGGTTGAGAAGGAGTATGACGAAGCTTTAAGAAGAGTACGCCCACAGCGAAACTGGTCCGCAAAAAACCAGGCCCGCATGCATTTAAAAAATGGCGATCAGCCGTATTGCTCGGTAGAAGAAGCGATGCTGCATTGGCCGGAAACGGCGACCGCCATAGGCGCCCGGCTGGTTACCGATGGAAACATAGAATTGATAGCCCCATTTGGACTCGATGATCTGCTGGAGCTTCGGGTACGTCAAAGCCCTTATTTTCGAGATTATGCTACATTCAAGCAGCGGGTGGAAAGCAAGGGGTGGCTACAAATCTGGCCACGGCTGCGGCTGGAAACGGACATTAAAGGCGGTTTGTGATAAAATTTGAGTGACTGCCAGAGAATGCAGGATTGGAGTTGGAGACTGCTAGAGCCTCGGTAGATTGAAAAGCTTGGAGGGTAGCATGGCCTGGATACGTAAACTTTTCCTGTTCGGATGGCTGCAGGCTTTATCCTGTATTTTTCCGGTAATTATTTTTGGGGCGCTTGCCGTAACGAAGCTGTTTGAAATTCCGGGGTTGCCCCGATATGATCTGATCCTGATGATTTGCCTGCTCGCGCAGATCGGAATGCTGGTCTTCAAGCTGGAAACGGTGGATGAATTAAAGGTCATCTGTATGTTCCATGTTATTGGCCTCGCGTTAGAGTTGTTCAAAGTACATATGGGTTCGTGGTCGTACCCGGAGCCCGGATGGACCAAGGTGTTTGGGGTTCCGCTGTACAGCGGGTTCATGTACGCCAGTGTGGCGAGCTATATTTGTCAGGCCTGGCGGCGGTTCCACTTAGAGATCGCAGGTTGGCCGAAGGCAATCTACACGGTAGCCATAAGTACGGCGATTTACCTTAACTTTTTTACCCATCATTTTATCGGTGACTATCGCTGGGTGCTGATGGGACTTTTGGTCATCATCTTTTTCCGCACAACCGTTTATTTTACGCTGGGTGATCGGACACTGCGGATGCCCTTGACATTGTCTTTTTTTCTGATCGGCTTTTTCATATGGGTCGCGGAAAATATTTCAACCTTTCTCGGAGCGTGGACCTATCCGGATCAGGAGCATGTGTGGAGGCTCGTTCATTTTGGAAAAATCACCTCCTGGCTTTTACTTGTCGTCATCAGCGTCATTATCGTAGCGCAGCTCAAGCATGTGAAAGCCGGCAGTGCCGGACCAAAGAAGGGATCAATACATTCATTCGGGGAGAATCAGTAGCATGAAAAATTCGAACAAAGGGTATTTTTACTATTTGCTATGGACAGTTGGCGCGCTCGTACTTATTTATTATGGGCATAAGTTCACCGTCATGATGGATCAGAAGACAGGAACTTTCTATGATCTTAAATACAGTCTTATTGCTGACATTGTTTACGCCTTTGCCTTCGGCTTGTACATGAGCTTGCTGAACGGATTGCCGAACCGTCGCACATTTAATCGTCCGCTATTTTTCTCGGTGTTTCTGCCGAGCTTTCTGCTACTGATTTATCCTTTGTTTTCCGTATATATCAAGCAGATTCATATCTGGCGTTACCATGAACTGGTGGGAGGGCCTCAGCTATTTTTCTTCGGTCTCGTGAGCGGTCTGGCATTGATGAAGAGTTTATTTGCTAGTAAATGAGGTTAATCGCATTGATTCAGCAGAAAGGCCGAGATAAAGAAGGAGGCAACTGATGAGCAAAATATTAATTTTGGGAGGCTCCCGTTACTTTGGGAAAAGACTAGTCAATCTGCTACTTCTGGAAGGGGGCCATGAAATTACGGTAGCAACCCGAGGGCTTTCTAAAGTAGAATATGATGCCCCTGTTCAGTCTATCCGACTTGACCGAAAGGATGAGGAAGCGCTTAGACTTGCCGCGGCTGCCGGTCCGTGGGACATCGTGTATGACAACATTTGCTATTCGCCTGATGACGCGTTTGCTGCCGTTCGTGCTTTTGACGGGCAAGTTGGTCGCTACATCCTGACCTCGACGTTATCTGTATACGATTTCAGTGAGCAGGTGATTACAGAATCTGACTTCGACCCGTATGGTTACAAACTGCGGACGGGGAAAGCGGCGGATTTTAGCTATGGCGAAGGAAAACGGCTAGCGGAGGCGGCTTTTTTCCAAAAGGCAGATTTTCCGGTATGCGCAATGCGGATTCCGATCGTACTCGGCCCCGACGACTATACGCGCAGGCTGCATTTTCATGTAGAGCGGGTAATGCACGGAACACCGATTGGCGTACCGAACCCTGAAGCGGCGATGTCACTGATCACTTCGGCAGAAGCGGCTTCATTTTTGCTATGGCTTAGTAAATCACCCCTGATGGGACCGGTCAATGCCTGTTCTGACGGAAGTATGTCGATTGGCGGGATCATTGGGGTTATTGAAGAAATCACGGGAAAACAAGCTGATATTCGGCCAGAAACCGTAGCGGAGCATATGTCCCCATTTGGCATTTCTGCTTCTTGGGTCATGGATCATTCGAAAGCTCAAGAAGCCGGCTATTGTTTTGAATCCGTGTATGATTGGCTTCCTCATTTGATTCGGGATACTGCAGCTTGTGTGGAAGGGTGACTACAGATGTCTTTCAAACACTTAACAGTAATTGTTACAGGGGCTGGGCAAGGGATTGGCCGGGGGATCGCGAAAGCTTACGCCCAAGAAGGGGCCTCCGTAGTATTGGCGGAGATAAATGCGGATACGGGTACTGAAACGGCAGGTGAAATCAACGAAGCGGGAGGTAGAGCCTTATTCATTCCTTGTGACGTTAGGAAGGAACAGGACATTGTCCGCTTAATTCAGACGGCAGAACACGAATTTGGCGGTGTAGATATTCTGGTGAATAATGCAGGTGTATCCCGTTTTCAACCGCTTGATGAGCTAACGGTTGAGGATTGGGACGACGTGCTGAACACGAACGTGCGCAGCTGTTTTTTGGCTTCCCGTGAGGCAGCCCAATCGATGAGAAAAAGAGGACACGGCGGATCGATCGTAAACATTTCGTCAACCCGCTCGTTGATGTCTGAACCCCATTCGGAAGCCTATGCCGCTTCCAAGGGGGCGATCGTCTCGCTCAGTCATGCGCTTGCCGTATCGCTGGGAAGTGATGGCATCCGCGTGAATTGCGTCAGTCCCGGCTGGATTGAGAACGGCGACTACAGTGCGCTGCGTGAAATCGATCATGTGCAGCATCCGGCCGGTCGGGTTGGCGTGCCGGAGGATATTGCCCGTGCGTGCCTTTATCTAACACATCCGGACAACACCTTTGTGACTGGCGTCCATTTGGTCGTTGACGGCGGCATGACTCGTAAAATGATCTACGAGCCTTAGGGTTGGCCGTTCATCCGATCATACCAAGCAGCAGCCCACCTGCGGCACCGGCGATCACGGCAGTCCAGGGCGGAAGCTTCCAATACACGAGCATGGCAAAAAGCACCAGTGCCAATATGAAGTCACTGGCATCATGTACACTTGACGTCCAGATCGGGTTGTATAAGGCGGCAAGCAGGATGCCGACAACAGCGGCGTTTACGCCCTGTAGAGCGCTTTGAACTTTAGAATAGCGCCGGAGAGCATTCCAAAACGGGAGCACGCCGACGATAAGCAGAAACGCGGGCAGAAATATGGCGATCGTGGCGATGCAGGCCCCGGGTATACCGCTCATCACGGTGCCCAGATAGGAGGCAAACGTGAACAACGGTCCCGGAACCGCCTGCGCTGCCCCGTACCCTGTTAAGAAGTCCGACTCGCTCACCCAGCCGCTCGGCACGACCTCGCTTTGAAGCAGCGGCAGCACGACATGTCCGCCGCCGAAAACAAGCGATCCCGCGCGATAGAAGCTGTCGAACAGCTGTATGCCTTCAGTTGGCCATAACCGGCTTAGCACAGGCAGGAAGCCAAGCAGGCCAAAAAATAGCGCAAGGCAAAACATCCCACATTTGCGGCTGATATGTACCAAGAACGATGCTTCTGATCTGGTTCCATCTTCGAGAGCGGTGCTATGCGAAGATTTGCGAAATAACCAAAGTCCGGTGAGCCCAGCTGCGGCGATGATTAAAATTTGGCTAAATGCATTTTGCCAAAGCAAGGTTGCTGCAGTAGCCAGCACGGCAATGGTTGCTCGGCTGCGGCCGGCAGCCAGTTTGCTGCCCATGCTCCAAATCGCCTGCGCTACAATGGCGACTGCAGTTAGCTTTAAGCCGTGAAGCCAGGCGGCTCCGCCTACGTCCATTCCATGCAGCAGTAAGCCAAATAAAACGAGGAGAACGACGGAAGGCATCGTAAAACCAAGCCAGGCGGCAATTGCCCCGGCAAGACCGCCCCGGGAAAGGCCAATACCCATCCCGACTTGGCTGCTGGCAGGCCCAGGAAGGAACTGGCACAACGCAACTAATTCCGCATAGCTTCTTTCATCCAGCCATTTACGTTTTTTTACATATTCATCATGAAAATACCCTAAATGGGCAACGGGCCCTCCAAACGATGTGACGCCTAGTTTGGCGGAGACGGCAAAAATTTGCATAATACGGCGGAATACGCTCTGAGGCGCAGCATTATGCGAGAAATGATCTTGCAGTCGAGTTTCTGTATCCAAGCAGTATCCTGCTCCTCTCTAAAAATAAAATAACGATAAACTGGGGGCATTTGTCCCAGCTTATCATATAAATGTTAACGCAGATGCAGACTACATAGCTAAAATTTAAACTAATTTAACATTAGGGGTTGAAAGTATGGCACTTAGACCGATTTGATCAACTTTGAACCACTTCCATTACCCCGGGTGCCTCGGGACTAAAACTGAATAAGGGAGCATACAAAGCCATGATCAAGCGGTCCTTTTATTTTTTATGGAGTTCACAGACCTTATCCAATATGGTCGATGTCTTTTATACGGTAGCCTTAATTACTTTTGTGCTGGATCGAACCGGCTCGGTCGTCTTTGCGACGCTGGTGCCTTTTATACGGGTAATCGCCCAACTGCTGAGTGGTCTGCTGGCTCCGCTCATGATTGCCAAATACAGACTCACCTTTCTGCTAAGTTTTTCGCAATGCGGTCAGTTTCTGCTGTTTGCCTTGATGGCTGGCTATGTATCGCCTTGGGGAGGAAGTAATCTTTATGTGCTTTATGGGTTAATCCTGGCGATCTCATTTCTTGACGGGTGGACGACGCCAACCCGCAATGCGCTTGTATCCCGGTTGGTTACTGATCAAGCCTTGATGAAGGCGAACGGGATGATTGCCACGACAGACCAAATCGTGCTGTTTGCAGGCTGGGCGGTTAGCGGTTTGATGGTCGCCTGGCTCGGTTATTTTCCAGTGCTGCTTCTCGTAGCTGTAGGGTATGGTTTAGCCATGGCGGTCACAACGTTAATTGAGGATCCTACCGAACCCAAACGAGGCAGCTTTTGGGATGTACGGTCAGCTTCAGCGGCATATGTTGAAAAACTGGCGAAAGAAGCTGGTGCCGAGAAAACTTCGGTTACCCCGTCACGGTGGGATACGCTCAAGGAGGGCTGGATCGCCTTGTGGAGGTCACCACGGCTCCGCTCGCTGACGCTGATTGAAATGACTGACATGATCGGCGGCTCCGTATGGGCTGGGGCGTTTCTGCTTGTTTTTGTTAAGGAGATATTGATGAAGGATGAAGCTTGGTGGGGTTACATCAACGCTAGTTATTTCGCCGGGGCTGTGCTTGGCGGGCTGCTGGTCGTAGCGATGGCGAATCGGCTTAATCGTAACATATTTGGCGCCATGCTATTAGGGATGATTGGTTATGCTGCACTGACAGCTTGGTTTGCGCTCAATACTTCGGCTCCTCTAACGCTTTTTATCGTTCTTATTACAGGACCTTTTGCGGAGCTGGCAGCGGTATCGGGGCGTACGCTGGTTCAACGCAGCGTCGATAAAGACCTGCTGCCTAAAGTGCTATCTGCGCAAGCGACGCTGTCGAACACCATCTTCGGGCTTTCCCTGCTGTTTATGAGCGGCATTGCCGAATTGTTCGGCATTGTGAACATGTATCTGTTAGCGGCCGTTTTAACTGTGCTGGCGACCGTTGTGGGGTGGATGAACCGGAGGGCTTTCCGTTCTGGCCCGGACGGGGTAGAACAGGCATAATCATAAATGAGAGGTACCAATCACAGTAAGGGGGGGGTTGCGATGCGGATCGGGATTATCGGACTCGGGGATATCGCGCGTAAGGCGTATTTGCCGGTCCTTACGGAGCAAGAAGGGATTGAACTCGTTTTTTGTACGAGAAACCAACAAACGCTGGATCGTTTGGCCCACAAATATCGGATTCCGAAAACGGCCAGCAGTGTAGATAAGCTGATTGAATCTGGCATACAGGCGGCCTTTATACATGCGGCAACGGAAGCGCATTCGTCTATCGTAGAGCAGCTTATACGTAGCGGTATCCATGTTTATGTGGATAAACCGATTTCTTACCATTACGAGGAGTCGAAGCGTTTGACAGGGTTAGCCGAGCAGGCGGGTGTCATGATAATGACCGGCTTTAATCGGCGGTTTGCCCCGATGTATGCAGCGATGAAGGAGAAGGACGATCGACGTCTGATCTTGCTGCAAAAAAACCGGATATCGTCCCCGGATTTCGCTCGACGATTCGTCCTCGATGATTTCATCCATGTCGTGGATACCATACGCTACTTAGCTCCAGGAGACGTCAAGGACGTTCGTATTTCATCCCATGTTGATGACGGGAAGCTTTACCACGTGATGCTTCAGCTCGAGGGTGATGGCTTCATCTGTACCGGTATGATGAACCGGGATTCCGGGGGGAACGATGAAGTTCTCGAGGTGATGAATCCTGGCAATAAGTGGCGAATCGATGGTTTAAATACTACGGCCCATTTATCCAGGGGCGTTGAAGAGCTTTTAAAGTTTAACGACTGGGATCCGGTGCTGTATCGAAGAGGTTTTGTGCAGATCATCGAGCATTTTCTGACCTGCGTACGGGAGCGGCGAGCGCCTATGATAACGCCTCAGGATGCTTTGGAAAGCCACCGCCTGTGTGAGCTCATCGTAAAACAAGCAGAGGATAATGGGGCTTTATCCTGGGGGGATCGGTTTGTTTGAAGAACTCAACGAGCGTTTAGCGGAGCTTAAAGAAAAAGGGCGAAACAAGGAAAAATGGGAACGCCGTTTGAAGCAGCTTAAGCAGGACTTGTCCAATTGGGAGCTTTCGCGTGAAGAATGGCGGATGAAGCTGGTTTCAGAAGAGAAGGATGTCCAGAAGCTGATGGGGATGTCTTTGTCCAATCTACTTTATACGATTCTAGGCAGCAAAAAAGGAAAACTGGACCAAGAGCAACGGGATGTGCTTGAAGCTAGGCTTAAGTTCGATGAGTGTGAGAGCACGATCCAGGGTATAAAGCAGCAAATTGCCGAACTGGAGCCGAAATGGCGGCAAGTTCGCTACTGGAAAATGGATTATGAATCCGTATTTGAGGCGAAGGAAAAGCAGATTTTAAAGCAGAATGAGGAACTTATGAAATTAGCGGAGGAACGAGCCAAGCTAACCGTTCAGCTTAAAGAGCTGAAGGAAGCGATTTCCGCTGGCCAATCTGTTCGTAAAAATTTAACCAGTGCCGAGGCTGAGCTTGGGTCGGCTAAAAACTGGGGAACCTACGACTTGTTAGGCGGCGGGATGGTTTCTACGCATATCAAGCATAACCGGATCGACGAGGCCATGAATTATATTTATGCGGCTCAGAACAGTATGGCGAGATTTGAAGGCGAACTGCGCGATAAACTCTCCCATCGCACCTTAATATCAGCGGAATGCTGAAATTTTCGGACTATTTTTTCGACGGACTGATCTCCGATTGGTTGGTGCAAGGGGAAATCGCGGATATGTTAGGCCTGGTGCAGAGTAAATTATCCGAGGTTGACCGTATACTGGCAGACTTGGAATCGGCGAAAAACGAGGTTGAAGCCGAACGAGCCGGGGTTGTGCGGAAATATGTGCAGATCGTGGAGGAGTATTCGTAATCCACATTTCGGGATAATTATTTGAAAAGGCAGCCTCATGGCTGCCTTTTTCGTGTTGGATAGACAAACATAACTAAATAAAAGACTGCTTTAAGGTTCCTTTGCCCTCACTGACTTCTACCTCGGCAAAAGCTCCATTAATTAGCGTCATTTGCGGGGGAACATGCCCGAAGTCGGCGTCATAGATAACTGGGAGCTGTAATTCCTCTGCCAGCTCCTGATAAACATCCTCGGCGGTGTAATTATCAAACGGCTTGTTGCTGCTTCTACCGAACATCAGGCCCGAGCAATGATTAAACCAGCCGGCCAGCTTCATGTGTACCAGGGACCTACGGAGGTCCGCAGTGTTTAGCTCGCAATTTTCCAAATACCAAATTATGGGTTCATCACTTAATTCATGCTGTTGAAAATGCCGAACATCCCCATAAGGTGTACCGATCAAGTGTCTAATACAATCGACGCATCCGCCTAGTAAGCGGCCTTGAAGCTTCACACTTGATTGCGAGACGATTTTCCATGAAGTTTGCTCTGTGAGGTGGAAGATGGAAGGCGTTGAATTGTCCGAGTTCCATTCTTTTTGATATAGCTGGGAAGAATGCTGAACTACGGATTCACCGGTTTTTGTGGACACCACCGCTTGCCACATTCCGGTAGTGTTATCCGTTATTTCTCCTCGCAAATCCATAAGACATGGGCCATGGGCGGTTGCTATCCCCGTCTTTAAGGTGATGGCGAGAAGCAGCAGGCTGATATCCGAATATCCTAGAATCCACTTGCTTTTCAGGTTCTCAAAATCAATATGCTCAAGGACTTCAATCAACAGCTCGCCGCCCCAAGGGGGAATGATCATATTAATGCTGTCGTCCTGAAGCATTTCGTTAAGCTCTGCGGCGCGTGTTCTAGCGGGTGAGGATTTGGCCTTGTCCTGGGTCCGAACCGTTTTTCCGCAAACTACCGTGAAGCCCAGCTCATTCATCCTGCTGCATGCACGATTAAGCATGGGATGCAAATGGGGCCCCACACCGGAGGATGGTGCGGTGATTCCTATTGTAGCTTTATTTTCGAGCGTCGGGTATTTAATCATTTTGTGGCTAACTCCCCTCTGTAAAACACCTTATACTTGTACGCTTTCTCCACTTTCTTTAGCTGTAGCATGTTTTTTGCTCTGAACCATCATTACATAACAAATGACCGCGCCAAGCTCGGCGATAACCATTACCAGTGCCATCGGAAGCGCGTTTCGATCTCCTCCAAGGCCAACAAGGGGGGCCACCGCTGCCCCAAGGATATACTGCAGTAGCCCGAGAAGGGCAGAGGCACTGCCGGCATTTTGCCCTTGGCTCTGCATAGCAAGCGTGAAGCTGGATGTTCCCACGATGCCGACACAGGAAACGACAAAGAAGAGCGGGATGAGAATAAGAGCAATGCTGCCGCCGCTGACAATTGCGGTAAAGAGGGCAATAGACGAAACGGCTGCTAGCAGAAGACCGGATTGCAGCAAAATAGTTTCCTTCAGACGTCCTGCCAGCCGCCCGGTAACTTGGCTTGCCACGATAATGCCCGCTCCGTTCATGGCAAAGATCAGGCTGTAGGTTTGCTCGGAAACATGGTAAATGTTCTGGAGTACAAATGAAGAGCCTGATATATAAGCAAACATCCCGGCGGATACAAGTCCTTGAGCGAGGCAGTACCCGATGAACAGGCGGTCGCTGAGCAGACGGCGAAACGTCAGCAGCGTCTCCTTCAGCTCGCCGGACTGTCTCCGATTTTTGGGCAGCGTTTCCGGCTGACCGAGCAGAACGGACAGCATCATCACGATGCCAACCAGGCTAAGCGTAACGAACACGCCGCGCCATGAAACGAAATTCAGCAGCTGCCCGCCAAAGATTGGCGCGAGAATCGGCGCCGCGCCGTTAATCAGCATAAGCAGCGAGAAAAATTTCGTCAGCTCGGTGCCGGAGTACATATCGCGGACAATGGCACGCGAAAGCACGATTCCGGCTGAGCCGGACAGGCCCTGGATGAAGCGCAGCGCAATCAGGAGCCAGGCCGATGGAGCGAACACGCACAGCAGTGAGCTGATGCCATAAGCGGCGAGTGAGACGAGCAGCGGCATGCGCCGCCCGCGAACATCGCTGAGCGGGCCGATGAATAATTGGCCGAGCGCGAGGCCAAGCAGGCAGGCCGTTAGGCTGAGCTGCGCGACCGAGGCGCTCGTGTGCAGATCGCCCGCCAGCTTCGGCAAGGCGGGCAGGTACATGTCCAGCGAGAGCGGGCCGAAGGCCGACAAGCTGCCTAGAATGAGCGCCGCACGGAGTCTTCGTGACCGGGATAGCGGCGCTGGGGTTGTGGAGCTATTTTCTGAAAATAATTGCATAAATCATTCATCCTTTCACTACTATTATACAACATTATTTTCTGGCGAAGGCGAACGAGGTGCTTACATGTGATTCGTAGATGTGTAGATCAACAAGTGAAGAAGGTTATCATAAGACTGAATTTTTCGTAGATTCCACTGTTATCTATATAAGTTGAACTAACCACTACTAAATGTATTTAGTGCAGTTAAATAACGTCTGTTTGGATGTTTTAAGCATTTAATTGCAGAAAGTACAGTTAAAAGAAACATATAAACCCTTTTGTTCCGAAATGATCCATTTTAGATGCACAAAATGCAGTTAAAAATGCAGAAATCTGTTATTGGCTCAGAATAGCTGCACTAAATACATTTAATGATGGATGGCGAGAGCTTCCAAGGAACGAGTTATACAATTCACCCTCGCTGTTAATAGTTATACTATGCAGGTTGGACATGACATTAGGCATTAGAGGAGATGGCAAGGATGAACCGGAAATGGTGGAAGGAGAGCGTCGTTTATCAAATTTATCCGATCAGCTTCAAGGACTCGAACGGGGATGGGATCGGAGATCTGCGCGGCATCATATCTAAACTTGATTATTTGCAGGACTTGGGTGTGGAGGTCATTTGGGTGTGTCCCATTTACAAATCGCCGGGTCATGATAATGGATACGATATTAGCGATTATTGCGGTATAAAGTCTCAATTTGGTACGATGGAAGACTTTGATGAGCTGCTGGAAGGCTTGCACGCGCGCGGGATGAAGCTGATGATGGATTTGGTGCTCAATCACACCTCCGACGAGCATCCGTGGTTTCTTGAGTCGCGACAGTCCCGGGATAGCTCCAAGCGGGATTATTACATATGGCGGAAGGGGAAAAACGGTGGGCCGCCGAACAACTGGGAATCGTATTTCAGCGGTTCCGTTTGGGAATATGACGAACAGACAGATGAGTACTATTTGCACCTGTATTCTAAGCATCAGCCGGACTTGAACTGGGAAAACCAGGCCGTCGTCGATCAGCTTCATGATATGGTCAAATGGTGGCTGGTCAAGGGTGTAGACGGATTCCGCTTTGATGCCATTGCTCATATCGTAAAGGCGGAAGGGCTTCCGGATGCCCAAAATCCGCACCTGACACCGACAGTTCGGGCTTATGAGATGTTCTCCAACTTGGATCATGTACATACCTTGCTGCAGGATCTGTACGACAATGTTCTTAACACTCACGATATTATGACGGTCGGGGAGACATCGGGCCTTGGTCCCGAGGAGGCGCTTTGCTATGTGGGTGATGATCGACGGGAGCTGCACATGACGTTTCAGTTTGAACATATGTTTCTCGATGCGGCCTCATCGGGCAGCGGAAAATGGGATATCGTCCCATGGAAGCTGCAGGAGCTTAAAGAGATTATGAGCAACTGGCAAACCGTGCTGCACGGTAGGGGCTGGAATGCCAACTACTTGTGCAATCACGACCAACCGCGTTCGGTTTCCCGTTTCGGGAACGATACGCGCTACCGGGTGCCGTCGGCGAAGATGCTGGCCACGTTCATTCACACCCTTGAAGGGACCCCTTACATTTACCAAGGGGAAGAGATCGGCATGACCAACGTGGCTTTTCCGTCGATTGATGACTACCGGGATGTGGAGACGCTCAATTACTATACAGAACAAATTCAAAGCGGGGTACCGGAAAATAAAATCATGCGGTCGATTCATCTGAAAAGCCGGGACAATGCCCGTACGCCGATGCAGTGGGATATGAGCGAGCAGGCCGGCTTTACGACCGGAGCCCCCTGGATTCAGGTGAACTCCAATTACACGGAGATCAACGTAGCAAGTGCTCAGCAGGACCCAGACTCCATCTATCATTATTACCGCAAATTAATACAGCTCCGTAAGCAGTATGATGTATTTGTCTACGGTGAGTACAAGCTGATTATGCCTTCACATCCCGAAATATACGGCTATACGCGAACGTTAGTGGACCAGCAGCTGCTCGTAATGCTGAACTTTTTTGAGAGGGAGCCACTATTCGAACTGCCTGAAGAGCTGAACGCCCATCAGGCAAAGTTGCTCATCAGTAATTATGAGGTGGATGAAGGAAAAGAAAATCTGCATCAATTAAGACTTCGTCCCTATGAGGCTAGAGTATACTTGTTACAGCAGTGAACCATTAACACGAGCTGTAGCGGCCACAATTGCTCATGACGGGGGCCGGTAATGCGTGTTAGACTGAAATTAGGATCTCTTAACGAGAATAAGGTTTGGGAATTTAATGAGCGAGGGTGACGTAGTATGAAAATTGGCGTCGTTTCAGACACGCATATGCCGCGCCGCGGGGCTGAGCTTCCGCAAGCCTTGATCAAAAGCTTCAAAGCTTGCGATCTGATACTTCATCTGGGAGACTGGACTTCCCTTGAGGTATATGAGCAATTGTCCAGGCTCGCTCCGGTCGATGGAATAGCTGGCAACAACGATGGAGCCGAGATCATTAGGCGTTTTGGGTATCAAAAAGTGCTCGAATTTGGTTCCAGACGAATCGGTTTAATCCATGGGCATCTGCCGAATGTTTGGAAAAGCGCCGAGCAAAATGCACGGATGGCTTTTGCGGGCAAGCCGCTTGACGCCGTGCTGTTTGGACATTCCCATAAGCCCTTTATGGAACGGAAAGACGGACTGCTGCTGTTTAACCCGGGTTCACCGACCGACAAACGGCGGGAAGCTAGGTACAGCTTTGGATTGCTTGAACTGGGGCCTGATGGAATTCAAGCGAAGCATGTTTTTATCAGCAGCAAAAAATGAATGTTGAATCAATAAATAGCGAGCCGGAAAAAGTCGGAAACTTTTTCTGGTTTTCTTTTTAGGGAGAGCTTTATTTTTCCGAAATTTCTGCCCATAGGTTATTGACGGATAATTGACCACCCCTTAATATAGGACTAATACTTCAAATCCTGAGGGACAAGAAAACGCACATCTTAACGCTTTAAGACTTTCATCTATAAAAGCGTTAATGAGAATGCGCTTTAAAGCACGAGTCAATATTATTATTTATGAAAGGGGAAGTGTTCATGAAAAAAATCGGATTTTTGTTCGCGGTGTCTCTTTTACTCCTTAGTGTTATTGGGTGCGGTAACACCACAAACAACGGGGGAACCAAATCAAGTAATGCTCAGGCAACTGGGGAGAGTGGGGAGAAGGCTAAATACAAAATTGCAATTTCGCAAATTGTAGAGCATCCTTCGCTCGATGCAACTCGTGAAGGCTTCCTCGCGGCATTGAAAGATGCGGGGATCGTAGAGGGTGATAATTTGCAGGTAGATTACAGCAACGCGCAAGGGGATCAGACCAATAATATGACGATTGCGCAAAAAATAGCCGGCGAGAAGTACGATCTCGTACTCGCGATCGCAACCGCTCCGGCTCAAGCCGTCGTGCAGCAGGTCAAAAATTCGCCGATCTTATTCGCGGCTGTGACCGATCCGCTGGACGCTAAAGTCGTTAGCAACCTTGATCATCCAGGCGGCAACGTATCGGGCGCTTCCGATACGAATCCTGAGGCCATTTCTAAACTGATGGATTTTGTTGCTGGAAACTTCAAGGACGTCAAAACCGTTGGGGTTGTCATTAACCAAGGGGAGCCGAATGCCGTAGTCATGACGAATCTCGCCGAAAAGGCACTTGAAAAACATGGGATCAAGCTCGTGAAGGCTTCCGTAACCAATACTTCGGAAGTGAAGCAGGCGGCGGAATCCTTAGTTGGACGCGCGGATGCTCTCTATATCACCCTGGATAATACGGTTGTGGAAGCCGTAAACACCGTCATTCAGGTCGCAAACGAAAATGATCTTCCTTTCTTCTCGAGTGATCGTGATACTGTCGAGAAAGGCGCTTTTGCGACAGTAGGTTTTAAATATTTTGATCATGGCTATCAGGTGGGCCAAATGGCAGTAGACGTATTGAAGAATGGGAAAAAGGTTGGCGATATGAAAGTGACGGTTCCTGACAAGCTCGACGTTATTTTGAACCTGAAGGCAGCTGCTGAACAGGGCATTGAAGTTACTGATGCCATGAAGGAACAGGTCAAAGATCAGGAAAACAATATACTCAAATAAAACGTATCCAAGCTCCTAAATTTTGAGGGGGTATCAACATGTTAAATTCATTGCTTGGAGCGGTTGAATCGGGATTACTGTATGCACTCATGGCGCTCGGTGTTTATATTACGTTTCGGATTCTGGATTTCCCGGATTTGACAGTGGACGGTAGCTTTACGACCGGAGGGGCCATTGCTGCCGTCATGATAAGCGCAGGCACATCCCCTTGGATTGCTACGATCGCGGCTTTTTTGGGAGGCGTGCTCGCTGGGGCGCTTACCGGCCTGATCCATACAAAAGGCAAAATCAACGGCCTGCTATCCGGGATTCTCATGATGATCGCTTTATATTCCATTAACATGCGCATTATGGGCAAACCTAATGTTGGTTTGCTTGGAGTGGATACTTTGTTCACCTCGGTTTCGCCGCTGGTAATCATGCCGTTCATGGTCATCATAATAAAGCTGCTGCTTGATTTGTTTCTGCGGACCGATCTTGGGCTCGCTCTTCGGGCTACCGGGGACAATCAGCGAATGATCCGTAGCTTCGGTGCGCACACCGATCATACCATTATTCTCGGACTTAGCTTATCTAACGGGCTAGTCGCTCTGTCCGGGGCTTTGATTGCCCAGCAATCCGGATTCGCCGACATTTCCTCCGGTATTGGCATGATCGTGATCGGGCTGGCTTCAGTTATTATCGGCGAGGCGATTTTCGGAGCTAGAACCGTGTTCTGGGCAACGCTTGCGGTAGTACTAGGTTCCATCGTTTATCGTATCGTCGTCGCTTTCGCCCTTCGTATCGAATGGCTGGAGCAGACGGATTTGAAGGTGATTACCGCGGTTATCGTCGTTATCGCGTTGGTGCTACCCTCGATTCGCCGCAGCTGGAAGCAGAAAAGTATGGCTCGCAGAAGGGCCGCCGAGATCGAAGTCTTTTCGCATCGGCGTAGTGCGGGAGGTGGATTCTGATGCTGCAGCTTTCCCATGTGTCCAAACTTTTTCACCCTGGTTCGCCTGATGAGAAAATCGCACTTATCGATGTAAACCTGCATCTGGAACCAGGTGACTTTGTTACGGTAATCGGCAGTAATGGTGCAGGTAAATCAACACTCATGAACATGATCTCCGGTGTTATTAAGCCGGATGCCGGGGAAGTGTGTATTGATGGCGTAGATATTAGCCATTTTCCGGAGTTCAAACGAAGCCGCTGGATCGGGCGTGTATTTCAGGACCCTATGGCCGGTACGGCTCCGCATATGACGATTGAGGAAAATTTAGCGATGGCTTATTCCCGAGGCAAGCGGCGTGGATTGCGGTTTGGTGTAGGCGCCAAACAGAGGGCACTGTTCAAAAGTGAGCTCAGCAGGCTCGGCATCGGACTCGAGAATCGGCTGCAGGCTAAGGTTGGCACGTTGTCCGGCGGGGAACGCCAGGCGCTCAGCCTCTTGATGGCGACGTTTACCGAGCCGCAAATCTTGCTCCTAGACGAGCATACAGCGGCTTTAGACCCTGCACGGGCAGAACTCGTAACGCAGCTGACCCGGGACATCGTGAGCAAGCTTCATTTGACGACCTTAATGGTGACCCATAATATGGAGCAAGCCATACGTCTCGGCAACCGTCTGATCATGATGGATGGCGGTCGAATTATTCTTGATGTAAACGGAGCAAAGAAACGTGATTTAACGATGGAACGTCTAATCGGAGAATTTGAACGGATCAGTGGACACAAACTGTCTGATGATCGCGTCGTTCTAGGTGGATAGGCGAATTCCTACAAAAAGAAGCCTTTAGAGCGCGGTTTTTCGCTCAAAAGGCTTCTTTAGTTTGTATGATGGCTAGCGAGAACTCCATCTGTTAAGGTGGCGACGGCATTATTTGTGCGGGGCAAGACAAATAAGTCTCCGAATAAATAGGCCAAGATAGACAACGCTATAGCTGTCAGAAACGCACCTAAAAGGGTTGCATTACTCATCAGCAGGATCAAGCCAAATACGATAACTCCGTTACCGAGCAGCTTGACGAGGAATTTATCCATGAAATTACACCTCCTTATGGTTACATTATCCTCGCTTGAAGATGAGTATGCATCTACCAGGTTGGGTCCTTTGAAGCCGAAATTCTAGAACACGAGGAAAGAGAGTGATGTTTGTATATGGTTTATGATTGCATTATCGTCGGGGGCGGAATTGCCGGTTTACAGGCTGCCATTCAATTAGGCCGGTATTCAAAGCATCACATTCTGGTCATTGATGCGGGTTACGGCAGGTCCACGCTCTGCAGGGAATATCACAATCTACTTGGCCATCCGGAGGGGATCTCCGGCGAAGAGCTTCGCAGACGAGGGAGAAGGCAGGCGGAAAGCTTCGGAGTCCAGTTTGCCCGGGATCTGATCCAAATGGCGGAGAAAAGAGAAGACCTCTTCTGTCTTGAGGGAAAAAACGGGCGTACCTATACTTCGAAAACGCTGCTGCTTGCAACGGGCGTACTGGATCGCTTTCCGGAGCTTCCCGGGCTCGTACCAACGCTTGGAATCAGCGTTTACGTCTGTCCTGATTGCGATGGTTACGAAGTTCAAGGACGCAAAACTATCGTTATGGGTGCCGGAGAGACGGGAGCGAATATGGCAATGATATTAGCTGATCGGACACAGGACTTGACGTATATCAATCATGAGCAAAGACCAATTTCGGAGCGGCTGCAGATTCTAATGAAGAAAAAAGGGGTTAAATACGGGGAAGGAATTATCAAACAAGTGAATCAAGCTCATGACGGACAAATTTCTTCCATAGTTATGAATGACGGCCGTCAGTTTGAAGCTGAGCGGGGATTTATCGCCTTTGGCGGTAATGAGGTTCATTCCGAGTTGGCAGAGCAGTTGGGCGTAAAGGTTAGCGCTAACCGTCATGTTGAGGCGGACCCGAGAAGTAGAAAGACGAATGTGGAAGGCCTCTGGGTAGCTGGAGATGTCGGCGTTCATGCCGAACAGGTCACCGTAGCCATGGGAGAAGGATCGATAGCCGCGATATGGATTCATAAAGCGCTAAGTCCGTGCTATAATCAGTTGAACGAAGGGGATGATGAGAATGATTCTTGAGGTGGCTCAGCTGCAGGTTAAACCTGGCATGATCAATGATTTCGAAAGCAATTTCCGCAAAGCTTCGAAGCTGATCGCACAAATTAAGGGCTATATCAGTCATGAACTACATAAGTGCGTCGAGACAGAAAATAAGTACATTTTGCTGGTTCGATGGGAATCTATTGCGGCGCATGAAGTCGGCTTTAGAAAGTCGCCCCAATATGAAGAGTGGAAAGCTCTTCTCCACCATTTTTATGATCCTTTTCCGACTGTGGAACATTACATTACGATCAAACACGAGACAATTTAATCACAGGATAAGGGAGTGTAAATGGCGTATGGTACAGAATTTTGAGTATACGATTGAAGATGCAGAGATTAACGATTTGGAGGCAATTGTCTCCATCTATAATGAAACGATTGCTGGGCGGATGGTTACGGCGGATTTGGAGCCGGTTACCGTGCAAGACCGAATAAATTGGTTTAAGGAGCATTCTCCCGAGTTTCGTCCTTTATGGGTGATGAAAGTAGATGGCAGGGTGGCAGCATGGCTTAGCTTTCAGTCTTTTTACGACCGCCCAGCATATAACGCCA
This sequence comes from Paenibacillus puldeungensis, assembly GCF_042678945.1. Taxonomy (NCBI): domain Bacteria; kingdom Bacillati; phylum Bacillota; class Bacilli; order Caryophanales; family Paenibacillaceae; genus Paenibacillus; species Paenibacillus puldeungensis. The sequence continues at coordinate 31,483 of NZ_JBHTLM010000018.1, forward strand.
CTGCGGAAATTAGTATTTACATTACCGAAGAGTATAGGAACTGTGGCATCGGAAGTATTTTAATGAACAAGGCGATTGCCACTTGCCCAAATATTCAGGTTCAAACGCTGCTCGGGTTTGTATTTGCTCATAATGAGCCGAGTTTGGCTTTACTTGAAAAAAAATTCGGGTTCGAAAGATGGGCACATCTGCCTCGTGTCGCCAATTTGGACGGGATTGAACGAGATCTTGTTATTTTAGGCAAAAGGGTCTAATTTCATCTTTTGAATGGGGAAAAGATACGTTGAATGAGTGGATAGAGCAAATATCGAAATGGTTTCTCGAAACAACGCAACTTAGCGGCTTTTACATATTAGTGCTGACGATTCCGCTGGCCTTGCTTCAGGGTTTGATTGGTTTTTTCCCGTTTGCCACTGTGGTAATGCTTCATATTTCCCTGCTTGGAATCAAGAACGGTTTGCTGGCCAGCTGGATCGCCGGAACGATAGCCGGGCAGGTAGTTTATTGGTTATGCAGATACTTTTTCACGGATTGGGTTAACCGTAAATGGATGCATCGATTAAAGAAGTATGAGAAATGGCAGAGAGGGCTGGACCGTTATGGAGTTTGGGCGGTCATTTTCCTGCGGACGATTCCGATTATGCCCAATAATCTTATTTCATTTATGTCGGCAATATCTGATATGAAGTCCAAATCCTATGCCTGGTCGAATCTGATCGGCAATTTGTCGGGGATTTGGCTGTATGGAATTTTGAGCGCACCGATTGTATTTCCAGGGATGAGCGTGCGAAAGCTTATTTTTTCCTATATAGGATTCCTGTTGATCCTTGTCGTTGTATTTATGATCCGAAACAGCAGTATCCGAAAAAATGACCGGGGTATGATGACCTAGCATGGATACCCCCCTTTTAAGGAAAGATATATGAAAAAAGTTAGATAAGGGGGCGATCGCTTGAGTGTGACGGAGACGGAAATGTCTTACGGTTCGAAACGGCGCAAGCTGTTGTTCAGTGCCGGTATGAGCTGGATGTTTGATGCCATGGATATCGGTATTATCTCATTTATTGCAGCAGCACTCGCTAAGGAGTGGAGCTTGAGTCCACAGCAAACCGGCTTGTTCACGAGTATAAACTCGGTCGGCATGGCTCTTGGAGCTGCAGCAGCTGGTATCCTGGCCGACAGATTCGGACGTAAAGCCGTTTTGCTTTGGACATTGCTTATTTTTTCAGTAGCTACCGGATTGTCTGCATTAGCGGCCAGCTTTACCATCTTATGTACTCTGCGCTTTATCGCTGGATTTGGGTTAGGTGGTGAGCTACCGGTTGCTTCTACGCTCGTGTCGGAGTCGGTTCCGGCAAAAGAACGGGGGAGGGCCGTTGTCCTGCTGGAAAGCTTCTGGGCTGGTGGCTGGATCGCGTCAGCTCTGATCTCGTATTTTGTGATTCCGAATTACGGATGGCAGGCAGCCTTTGTGATTGGAGCACTTCCTGTATTCTATGCGTTATATTTACGCAGATCAATCGAGGATCCGATTCGATTCAAGGCACAGGCCTCCCGGAAAGAAACGGCTCCAACGTTCCGCAAGCGCCTTGCCTCTGTTTGGTCATCCGATCATAGACGTTCTACAATCATGTTATGGGTGTTATGGTTTACGGTCGTCTTTTCGTACTATGGGATGTTCTTATGGCTTCCTTCGGTTATGGTCTTGAAAGGCTTCAGCTTGGTTAAAAGTTTTGAGTATGTGCTGATTATGACGCTCGCGCAGCTTCCCGGTTATTTTACGGCCGCTTATTTCATAGAGAAATTCGGCCGCAAGTTTGTCCTGGTGTTGTATTTACTGCTTACTGCAGCCAGCGCTGCATGGTTTGGCAGTGCCTCGACGGAAGGAATGCTGATGGCAGCAGGAATCTGCTTGTCCTTTTTTAATCTTGGTGCATGGGGAGGCATGTACGCTTATACGCCGGAGCTTTACCCTACAAGCGTTCGATCAACGGGGGGAGGCCTTGCGGCATCCTTTGGGCGGATCGGCGGCATTATCGCTCCATATCTCGTTGGGATGCTTGTAGCTAGACAGGTGGAGATCGGGTCGATATTCTGGATCTTTTTCGTAACAATATTGGTGGGTGCTTTAGCGGTATTGTGGCTTGGAACAGAAACAAAGGGAAAGGAATTAGCGGATTAGCATTAGACCAATAGGGAAAAAATCTGGCCTCTAGCTCTTCAAACAAGTTTGTAATGAGCGGAGGCCAGATTGCTGATAGGGCTTATAGCTTTAGAGCAGCCGTATCGAGGGTATTGCCAGGCTTTAAGGCGTGGCCTTGAATTCCTTTTTTGAGCAGATCGGTTACATAATGTTCTCCATCCTGGCGAATGAGGTCAAATGTATTATAGTGGATAGGAACAACATGCTTGGCATTTACCCATTCTGCGGCGAATAAGGCGTCTTCTGGTCCCATCGTAAAATGATCGCCAATAGGAATGAATGCCAGGTCAATCGGTCGCTGGGCACCAATCAGCTTCATATCGCTAAACAGGGCCGTATCGCCAGCATGATAAATACGAAGTCCCTCAATGTCGAGTACGATTCCCGCGGCAACCCCTAAATACAGGCTAATGCCATTTTGATGTAAGGATGAGCTGTGAAGTGCGGGCACCCATTTCAGAGAACCGAACGGAAGAGATAGGGAGCCGCCCAAATTTATCCCTACAGTTTGTAGGCCGGCATTCGCGAAATAGGAGGCTAGTTCAACGATGGCGATTATTGGAGCGCCTGTACGTCTGGCAATGATTTCCGCATCTCCAATATGGTCGGAATGCCCATGAGTTAACAGGATATAATCGGCCCTAATCTCGCTTTCGGCTGCGGCAGCAGTAGGGTTCCCCGTTAAAAACGGGTCGATGATCAATTGATGTTTTCCCGTATCCAGGTGGATACAAGAATGCCCCAAATATGTAATCTTCATTTTATCACCTCAATGGAATGGAAGTAGTTACCTTATTATCCATTATAACTTTAAGCCGGCGTTTAGTCACATTAGTAACGAAGTACTACCCGAAAATAGATGGGTTGAAGAGGAATGATTTAGGTAAAAATATGGACAGTATTTAGTAAAGAAATTTAAAAACGATAGGAGACGATTGTGATGACAATGCAACTGGTACCTTATTTCGTAATGAACGGAAATGCCAAGGAGGCTATCGACTTTTACCAAAAGGCGCTCGATGCTGAGTTGTTCGCGATTCAAACCTTTGGAGATATGCCAGCAAATCCTGATTTTCCACTGCCTGATTCAGCAAAAGGGCTTGTTTCACACGCTTTATTGAAAATCGGTGAATCAAGCTTGATGCTCTCCGACACTTTTCCCGGGCAGTCGCGTCAGAGTGGGAATCAAGTTACGGTCTGTATTACGATTAACGATAGCGAAAAGGCAAAGCAAATCTTTGAGGCGCTAGGCTCCGGCGGTCAAGTAACAATGCCGCTACAGGCTACGTTCTTCAGCCCTGCATACGGTTCTCTTGTTGATAAGTATGGCGTGACGTTCCAAATATTCGCGGAACCGGAGGAACGAAAGGACCAGTGAAAATAATCATTACACAAGGCGAAGCTGTCAAAAAAGGGATATGGAATAAAGTGAGCAAGTCATTTGGGGTAAAAGAAGAGGATGAAGTATGGGAGAATGAGCAGTTTATATTGACGGAAGAGCAGGCCCGTGAATATGGTCTGATTCGATAACGAGGAGTACGGGGGAGAAAATAAGCAAACGTTGCTTATAAGAGAGGGGACGGTTAATATGGTGTATAGATAAAATTTTCGTTAAAGCCATCATCGATGGAATTGGTATTGTGTTTGGGAGGAGATTGATATGAAAATTGAGATTTGGTCGGACTTCAGTTGTCCGTTTTGTTACATCGGAAAAAGTCGGTTGGAGAAAGCACTCGACTCTTTCAGCCACCCGGAAGATCTTGAGGTTGTGTTTCGCAGCTTTGAACTTGATACCGGAGCACCGAGGGATACCGAATCCAGCATTCATGAACTGCTTGCGGTGAAGTATGGGCTTAGCTTGGAGCAAGCGAAAGAATCGAATCAAAACGTGGCTGCCCAAGCTAAGACTGAGGGATTGACCTATCGGTTTGATACGATTATTCCTACGAACACCTTCGATGCACATCGCCTGATGCATTATGCGAGTGAACAAGGGAAAGCGCGCGAAATGTCTGAGAGACTGTTTCGTGCGTATTTTACGGACTCCTTACATATCGGCGATCGCGATACTTTGGCTAGGCTGGCTCAAGAGATTGGTCTAGATAAACAGGAAGTCAGCAATATTCTGGAACGGAATGATTATGCTGAACAGGTTCGCGAGGATGAACGGGAAGCAAGACAGCTTGGCATTCGCGGTGTCCCGTTTGTCGTTTTTCGTGGGAAATATGCAGTCTCGGGAGCTCAGCCGCTTGAAATTTTTCAGGGAGCACTGCAGCGGGCTTGGGAAGATCAAGCTGAAAACAATGGGAAATAAAATAGTGAAATAAAATAATCAAACAAAAAACGCTGATCCGTTATGGATCAGCGTAATCATTTCTTAAAAATAAAACTTGTATTCATAAAAAACCTATGTTAAAATGACGGATAGTCATAACACAAACTGTTTGACTGGAATAATCTATTCAATAATAGCATAATATCAACGCTTTGTCAAATGGATATACAGGAGTTAGATAAAGAAGAAATTTTTCGCAATTTTCATTTTTTAGGGTGGGGGTCTGAATGATGACGGAGGACTTGAAACATAACGAGGCGGAATATACCGATGACCTGACGCTGCCGCCAGGTATTAAAATTGACGACCCGGTACGGATGTACTTGAAGGAAATTGGGCGTGTTCCTCTGTTGTCGGCCGAGGAAGAAATTCAGTTAGCTCAGCGTATTGAGAACGGGGATGAAGAGGCTAAACGCCGGCTTGCAGAAGCAAATCTTCGGCTTGTTGTCAGCATCGCTAGACGTTACGTTGGCCGTGGCATGGTTTTTCTAGATCTAATCCAAGAAGGTAATATGGGACTCATAAAAGCAGTAGAGAAGTTCGACTATTCGAAGGGCTTCAAATTTAGCACTTATGCAACCTGGTGGATTAGACAAGCGATTACGAGAGCAATTGCAGACCAAGCAAGAACGATCCGGATTCCGGTTCATATGGTGGAGACAATCAACAAGCTGATTCGGATTTCCAGACAGCTGCTCCAGGAAATTGGACGTGAGCCTACGCCGGAGGAAATCGCGAAGGAAATGGATCTTACACCTGATAAAGTTCGTGAAATTATGAAGATTGCTCAGGAACCGGTTTCGCTGGAAACGCCGATCGGGGAGGAAAATGACTCCAATTTGGGCGATTTTATTGAGGATCATGATGCTCCTGCACCTGCGGAGGCCGCTGCCTACGAATTGCTGAAAGAGCAGCTTGAGGAAGTCCTGGATACACTGACGGAACGTGAGGAGAACGTCCTTCGTCTGCGCTTCGGGATGGATGACGGGCGGACGCGGACATTGGAAGAAGTCGGCAAGGAATTTGGTGTAACGCGGGAACGAATTCGCCAAATTGAAGCCAAGGCGCTAAGAAAACTGAGACATCCGAGCCGCAGTAAGCGGTTGAAGGATTTCATGGAATAATGATTATACAAAAAGCTCCCGGATGATTATCCGGGAGCTTTTTGACGTTCGCAGACTGCTGTTATTTACGGAACCGCCGAGCTTTTGACGGCTTGATTGCTTTTAACTGTTTTGGTGAGAGCGGGAGAACGCACATATATTTACCGCTCCGTCCTCGGTTTGGCCTTGCTGTCCCAGCCTTTCCAGGCCGCGCGACCCGAGTTTTAAACACCTTCATGAACCAGTCAATCGGATAAGAAATCGACAGAAGCCCGTTATCTGAACCAGCGAAATTGACGGCGGCCGCCAGATTGCCACGTCGGGTCAACCAGACTGAGCCGGAATCTCCGGCAAGGGAAACAGGCCGTTTGCCGCGAATGACGCTTTGGTTCTTGAAAGTAATCGTCCCCAGATTTCCATAGTCCCCATAATCGACTTGAATATCCGTATGGATTGACTCCACAGTTCCGGTTACGACACCACTCGTGCGTCCGACCTTTTTGAAGCGGTCCCCAATTTTATAGCTCTTAATATATCCCGGTACGGTGCCGTATACTGCATAGGCCGGTTTTAACAAGCTGCGTCTTAACGGCTTTGAAGTAGCAGCATCCAAATAGTTGGCTCGCTTCTTGCTCAGCGGGATAAATCGGTCCATACGCCCGATTCGGTCCCGTCCACTTATACCGCCATCCGCACCTCCCGGCTGAATCGTTTCGGAGAAGCGGTTCGTATTTTCCTTAACCAGGACATGGTTATTGCTCAAAATGTAACGGCTTTGTCCGTTGTTAATGTCACTAACGATGAGCCCCGCGGTTCCGGAGGCAACACTTGTCCCTACGCTATAACCGGCGACAACCGGCCGGATCCGTCCTGTAAAGCTCCGTTTTGAAAGGGGAGCGGTTCTGTTCTTACAGAACTTAGTTGAACGTACAATCCGAATGGGAACCCCTGCTTTGGTGGCAATTCGCGGTGGTAAAGGCGAAGTTCGCTTTTTACCGCCTCTTTTTCTGGCTGCTGCGGAGGACAAGGCTTCCGCATACACGATGATGGCCGCCCCTTTCTTGGGGTTTTTAGGGTCATGAAGTCCAACACCTATGCCATGTATTCCTCTTTTTCGAAGCATCCTCCCGGCAATGCGCCGCTTAACCAAATAGGCTTTACGAAAACTGGACAATATGAATCACCTTTTCTCGCGGTTTTGCCTTATTGTATGCAGCAACCAAGCAAGGTGCCTTTGTGGGAGGACAGCTGCCTAGATCTTTAGCTGATACTCAAATGTCCGAGCCATGCGAACAGGATACCAAGAACGACGGAGGTAACGACATAAGCTGCGGCTTGAGATTTATTTCCCTTTTCGATGAGTCCGATTGTCTCATAACCAAAGGTGGAGAAGGTTGTGTACGCCCCGCAAAAGCCAACGCCGAGCATAAGCCAGCTCCAGTCCGGAATAGAATGTGAGCTATGTAGCCCCGATAAGATACCAAGAATAAAGGAGCCGCTGATATTAATAACCCAAGTTCCCCAGGGATAGCTTGTACCCACTTTGGCGGAAATCCATTTGCCTAAATAGTAACGCAGAAGCGTACCGAAGATACCTCCAAGGCCAACGATACCGATCATTTGGAGACGCCTCCTTTATGCAGACTTTTCTTCCCGATAGCCACTCCTATAAATGACATGAGTAGTCCACCAACTACACTAATAAGTAAGTATAGAACCGCTGTACCAAACTGTTTTCCGCTTATAGCATCAACCGTTTGGACCGAGAAGGTGGAAAACGTCGTAAAAGCCCCGGTAAAGCCTGTGCCGATCCCAAGACGCACGTCTGGACGTATTTTCCATTTTGTCGCTATCGTAAAAAACCATCCAAGAAAAAAACAGCCCACCAAATTGATCAAAACGGTTGCAAGCTGAAAATTCCCTGCAGCCGGGATCCACCTGCCTACCTCATATCGGAATATAGAACCTAGAAACCCTCCAATGATTAGTGCAATCACGTTCATATCGATCAGCCTCCAAAAATAAACAGACTCCTACCAGTTTATACTGGTAGGAGTCATCAGCTCAAGGCGGTTATGGCGAACTCCATCGCCTTTTAACTTTGGGATTATTCTAGTCTATGAAATCGCTGTTCGTCAAGGAATTAGGTGATGATCGTAATCGTAGGGGCAGAAATCGTTGGCGGCGTGGATAAAGTTGAGTTCACGCCTGCAAAATTTCCAATTTCCAATTGAACAGGGATACCGGCAGTAACATCTACCGTTGCCAAGACAAGGTTTGCGGTAGACAACGTGGACAGCGATTCTTGTTGAATGACCCCGTTGATATAGACGTTGAAATAGTCGCTCGCAGTCAAGGCAGGTATGGCCGTAATGGCTGTGTTGGTATCATCTACGAAGCTGGCGGCTGGAACCGTCGTATCGGTGGCTCCGATCATTCCGGCAGTTATGGTTGTGAAGAAGCGGGTAACGGCTGGTGATATGGTTGTAGTCACAGCTCCGCCTGAAGCAACAGGAGCCGAAGAGACGGCCGTAAAGACAGGTTTAACGACTGGCATCTGATTGCACCTCCAAATCTAATTTATATCGAGAGACTCGATATATTACATATAATGATTTTATTTTCATATGGAGACGGCTTTTCTTCCCCTAGGAAGAGATTTTTTTTGGAATCTTCAAGGGCTATAGATATTTGTCTATTTCCCCCTAAGCATGTGCACATATGATATTGAAGCTATGGTTCAAAATGGTTGGGGGAGGGTATGCCGAATGGGTAAACGCGCGGCCATTGCTATACGGAAGGTGATCGTGGTCAGAAAGGGCAGAAGAAAAAAGCTTAAGGTTCGCTACTTTTTCGTACCTTGGAAAAATCGAAGTGTGCGTAAGCGCTATTGTCTTTGCTTGAAACGGGTCTGCCTGGAGAAGCATAGGAAAGGGAAGGTACGACGGCATCCGGAGGGACGCCCGCAAAAAAGGCGCCGGCGTCATGGTACGCAGTGGTACTTAGGGTATCGAGGCGGCCTCCGCGGTCCTCAAGGACCTACTGGACCACAAGGGCCGGTAGGCGAGCGCGGAGCGTGGGGTTTAGCAGGACCGCAAGGGCCGGTAGGCGAGCAGGGAGTAGCGGGACCGGCGGGACCGCAAGGGCCGGTAGGCGAGCGCGGGGCAGTGGGCCTGGCAGGACCGCAAGGGCCAGTGGGCGAGCAGGGAGTAGTGGGACCGGCGGGACCGCAAGGGCCGGTAGGCGAGCGCGGAGCGTGGGGTCCAGCAGGACCACAAGGGCCGGTAGGCGAGCGCGGAGCGTGGGGTCCATCAGGACTGCAAGGGCCAGTGGGCGAGCAGGGAGTAGTGGGACCGGCGGGACCGCAAGGGCCGGTGGGCGAGCAGGGAGTAGCGGGACCGGCGGGACCGCAAGGGCCGGTGGGCGAGCAAGGAGCAGCGGGTCCGGTGGGACTGCAAGGGCCAGTGGGCGAGCAAGGGGCGGCCGGTCCAGCAGGGCCGCAAGGCCCCGAAGGGCCTCCAGGACCTCCAGGCGGAGCCATAGCTGTAACTCCAAGCGTTTTCAGGTATTTTTATTTTCCAGCCGCCGATTTACAGGGATCCGAGGTCCTTTCTGCCAACCAGTTCACAGATGACAAGGGGAACTCCATCAGTCAATTTTCCGGTGTAGGAACAAATGCGTATGCTAACTTGTTTATTAACGGAATGATTCAGGAGGGCAGACTGTTCCAAATCAGCGAAGATGCTTTGACGCTGGAGCTGGGACAGGATATCATATTAGCGGGAACCCCCATAATTGTTGAGAATGTCCAAATCATAGCAGTTGCCGCGCTATAATCCTATGATCCTCACGATAATAGAACATAGCCAGCGGTCAACTGTCCATTTTGATTTAAAGTCAGGAGGCCATAGTTTGAAAATCAAAGGCATAAATCATTTTTGCTTTTCCGTTTCAGATTTGGACAAATCAATCGTTTTTTATGAACAAGTATTTGGAGCTAAGATATGTGTGAAAGGGCGAAGCTTGGCTTACTTTGATTTGCAGGGGCTCTGGATTGCTTTAAACCAGGAGGATGTTCGGCGGGACGAAGTTAACCGTACTTACACCCATATTGCGTTTACGATCGAGGAGGAAGACTTCGAGCCCTTTCTTAACCGACTCCAAGAACTTAAGGTTAACGTATTGCCGGGACGAGAAAGAGATATCCGTGACAAGAAATCCATCTATTTTTTAGATCCCGATGGACATATGTTTGAGTTCCATAACGGAACGCTTGCGGACCGGCTTAAGTACTATAAGGCTGAAAAGCCCCATATGACATTTTTCTAAATCTGCAGGGGGAAGTAGGCTGACCGGGTTATCAACAAATTTCATGTTGGGATTCGTTCGTTTTTAAGATAAAATAAGACAAAGGTGGCATGTGTGACACATGTCATAATCATCCAAATGATGATGCCCTGACAAAACGATACAAAATAAAAAGAGAAGTAGGCCCAACTCAACATGAAAAAGTTTAAAAAATTTTATATCGAAACGACCAGTATTTGCAACTTGGCCTGCAGCTTTTGTCCGCCAACGCAGCGTCAGGCACAATTTATCAAAATCCAGGATTTCACGAAAATATTGGATGATATCAAGCCACATACGGATTACATCTATTTTCACGTCAAAGGTGAGCCGTTACTGCACCCGAAAATCGATCAATTGCTCGATATCGCCCAGGAAAAAGGGTTTAAGGTGAATATTACAACAAACGGCACTTTAATTCCGAAGGTAAAGCATAAACTGCTTGGCAAACCAGCTCTTCGCCAAATGAATTTTTCTTTGCACAGCTTCGATGGTCACGAAGGTTCTACCGACCGGGAGGGGTATATTCGAAACATATTATCCTTTGTACGTGAAGCTACCTCGGTGTCTGATTTAATCGTCTCATTTCGGCTGTGGAACTTGACGAAAGACAATGAAACGAATTTGCAGCGCAGCCGCAACCGGGCCACTCTTGAGATGATCGAGCAAGAATTTGGACTCGATTATCGGATTGAAGAAAAGGTGGTTCCGGGCAGTGGCGTGAAATTGGCGGAGCGCATTTACCTCAATCAAGACCACGAGTTTGCGTGGCCGGATTTAAAGGCGGAGGAAGACGATGGAAAGGGCTTCTGTCACGCGCTTCGCAATCAGGCGGGAATTCTTGTCGATGGAACAGTTATTCCTTGCTGCTTAGACGGTGAAGGGATTATAAATCTGGGTAACGTACACCAGACGCCGTTCTCGGAAATCGTGGAGGGCGAGAGGGCGAACCGGCTTTATGAAGGTTTCTCACGTCGTGAGGCTGTTGAAGAGCTGTGCCGAAAGTGCGGCTATCGGCAGCGTTTTGGCGGCGGAGTGCATAAAGACTTATAAAAGAAAAATTGTATAAACGACAGGCTATCTTAGTTTACTCAGTAAATTTCGATAGACCTGTCGTTTGCTTATTAAAGTTGAATCATCTAAATAAAAAGGGGGATTGGATATGAGTATTTCGATTAGAAAAGCAACGCTCGAAGAAGCAGAAGATATTGCAAAAATACATGTTTCAAGTTGGCAAACCACTTATAAAGGAATCATGGATGCAGATTTTTTGAAGCAACTCAGCGTAGGAAAGAGAACTGAATTGTGGGTAAAAAACATTCAGCGTGAGGGGGATATCGTACTTGTGGCGTCTTTAAATGGGGAGCTGATAGGTTTTACTTGCGGTTCTCATGTTAAGGAAGGCGAATATGAAGAATATGACGGTGATGTGACCTCTATTTATTTCTATAAGGATTTTCAGGGTCAGGGGTTTGGAAAACTCCTTATGATTCGATTGTTTGAAGAATTTATGGAAAGAGGGTATCAAACAGCCATTGTGAAGGTCTTGGAAAAGAACAAAGCCTGTTTATTTTACGAGGCCTTAGGGGCAAAGTTGATTGATACGCAAGTTATTCCCATACCCGGTGGAGAAGCAACGCTTTTTACATATGCATGGGATGATATTAAACCTTTCAGAAATGAAATGAGCCATGAAAAAAATGACCCCACGAATGAGGTCAATGTTTAGCTAAAAAAGATTCTATCACAAGCGTAATCCCAGTTTGGCGTGATCGATTTTTGGAACAAGCCCTTCGGCAGCGGCACGGTCTAGCAATGCGGTTACCGCTGCATAGCCGTCGTCTCCCAAGTTGGCAGTGTATCTGTTCACATAAAGATTGATATGGGCTTGCGTTACTTCCGGAGACATTTCCTGCGCATGGTTCATTACATATTCAGCAGAGGCTTCCGGATGAGCCCATGCGTATTCCACGGACTTCCGTGTCCAGCGAGCGATAGCCGACAGATCTCGCGATCTGCGGGCAATGATGGCTCCAAGCGGTATCGGTAGACCGGTATCCGATTCCCACCAGCTGCCCAAATCCTGAAGTATTTGGAGCCCATAGTTTTGATAAGTGAACCGGGCTTCATGAATGACCAGGCCAGCATCAATTTCACCGCGCTCCACAGCCGGCATGATTTGGTCGAACGGCATAACCACGATTTCACCGACCCCGCCAGGAACGTGGGATGCGGCCCATAGTCGGAATAACAGATAAGCGGTGGAACGTTCGCTAGGCACTGCCACCCGCCGTCCGGACAACATAGACGGGTCTGCGGCTTTTTCTGGCGGACCAGCCGTTAGCACCAGAGGCCCACAGCCGCGGCCAAGTGCACCGCCGCAAGGAAGAAGAGCATAATCATCCAGGACCCAGGGCAATGCGGCGTATGAAATTTTTAGTACTTCAGGTCCGTTTCCTGAAGTAGCCAGTCCGTTCGTAATGTCAATATCCGCATATGTAACGTCCAGTTCAGGCGCACCTTCGAGCAGTCCGTGAACCCAGGCATGAAAAACGAAAGTATCATTAGGACATGGGGAAAAAGCGATTTTTAACATTTCAGCACCTCCGGTAATAAAGAGCAGGCTTGTTCCAAAGCCAATAAAGCCTTATCGATTCTCCACAAATCACGTTGACGAGGTCCCACTAAATTTGAAATGGCGCGAAGCTCCATAATAGGAATGCCTAACTGCCTTGCAGCTTCTGCCACGCCGAATCCTTCCATAGCTTCCGCCGCGGCGCCAGAAATTCGCTGCGAAAGTTCTTCGGCGGTTTCTGCGGTACCAGTCACAGTGGACAAGGTCAGTACGGGGCCGTAATGTACCGCTAGTCCGGCGTACTTAAGAAGATCCAGCCATCTGATGGATAAATCATACTTCACAGATATTCGTGAAGAACCGAACCCAAGTTCCTCAACGCTGACAAAACCCTCCGGTGATTCGGCTCCTAAATCGGCCGCGATGATATCACTTGCCACTACAAGCGATCCGATGTCGGCTATACCCGGAAAGCCTCCACCTATCCCTGCGCTAATGACCAGATCATAGTGTGATCGTGCCAGCTCGGCCGCCGTGGCTGCAGCTGCTCCTGCGGGTCCGACCCCGGCCAGGCGCACCTCGAATCCATCACTGGCTCCGAGCCCACGAATAACAGCTTCTCTTTCGGCCTCCACTGCCGTCATAATAAGCACTTTCATAAGACAAAACTCCTTGCTAAGCTTAATGATGATTATGCTCTTTTGTACTGGGTAGGGCGTTCCAGTGTGATTCCCATTTCCTTTGCCGCCTCATAGGGCCAATATGGGCTGCGAAGTAGGGCACGACCAATGAATATTAAGTCTGCACGCTCGTTTCCAAGTATTTCTTCCGCCTGCAGGCCGCTATTGATCAGACCGACTGCACCAGTCGCTATTCCAGCTTGGCTGCGAATTTGATCGGATAAATTTACTTGATATCCTGGGTACAGCTGAATGGATGCCGGAACCACTCCGCCTGAGCTGCAATCCACAAGATCAATGCCTTGATCCTTCATTCTCCGGGCATAATCAATATATTGGTCGAGCGTATTCCCCTTAGGATCATATTCATTGGCCGATAGGCGCACGAAAATAGGACCGTCCCATTCCGCTTTTACCGCGTCTATAATCTCTCCAAGCAGCCGATAGCGGTTGTCCGCACTGCCGCCATATTCATCTTCCCGATGATTGGTTACCGGTGATAAAAACTCATTTATTAAATAGCCGTGAGCACCATGGATTTCGACAATATCAAACCCGGCTTCTTTAGCACGGCGTGCTCCATCCCGGAAAGCTTGAATGATTCGTCCTATGTCTTCGAGGTCTGCAGCTTTCGGCGTTTTCATTCCCTCAAAAGGAATAGCCGATGGTGCGACAGGCGTTTCATTCAGATTCGCTTTTCTCCCGGCATGGGCAAGCTGGATAGCTGCCTTGGCGCCATTTTGGTGAATGAGGCGTACCGATTCTTTTAATCCCGCTATATGTTCATCGCTCCAGATGCCGAGGTCCTTGTAGGAAATTCTTCCTTCAGGAAGAACAGCTGTGGCCTCCAAAACGATGAGACCAACACCACCGACGGCCCGGCTGGCGTAGTGAATAAGATGCCAATCGTTAATCTTTCCATCTTGCTGCTCAGAGGAGTACATGCACATGGGGGACATGACTATTCGATTTTTGAGAGTAACCTGCTTAACCGTAAAAGGTGAGAACAGTTTGGTATTCATTCCTACACTCCTTTGTCTTTATGGCGCAAAGTGTCGCAGTCACGACCATTTTCTATGGTAGACCATGCCAATCGAAGAAACAAGTATAAGCATGATATAGCCTTGATTTCAGAGAATGTCTCCTAACAAAAAACCGCTTCGGATCAGCAACATTAAGTTGATCCGAAGCGGTTATCTTAAATCATAACTATGCCCTTTTGCTCGCTTGCGTAAAACGATCTTTGATCTGCTTGCTGCTCTTTTTCATCGCGGTTCTCTGCTCGCGTAATATTTGTGAAGAGTTCTTATCGGAAGGAGCAAACAGCAGTGCTTCTTTCGGCTGAGAACCGACGGCTTTGGAGACAACTCCGTTCTTGGATACGAAAACTCCGCTACTCAAGATTGCATCCCTCCCAAGCACAGCTTGATAAACTGTATCATTAATGGATTTTTACTCATTATAGCATGATTGGCACATTCCTTGTAGCGGATAAACCTCCTGTAATCCCAAGAGGGATCGGCGGGGAAATGAAGAGTTAGCACGTATTCATTCGACCTGATACAGTAATAGAAAATGCTTTTGGCTTCCTTAAAAAAGACCTGTTCCTGTTGATTGCCTAAATGATAAGTAAGTACCGTATAAGAGCTTTGATTGCTTAGATCATAATATGGCTCCCCGGAAGCATCCCCGGCCTTCGCGACCAGATGGAGCTGATCCTCGGACCTTTCATAAAGCGTAGCGGCACAGCAGTCCTTGTAATAGCCGACCTGTTCACTAGTATATTCACCATAATGATGTTCGATCATACCACCGCCCAAGCGAGCCATAATCTGCTTAAGGAAATCCTCTGGTTGCCGTAGTCCGGTGATCTGCAAGGCGGGTAATACATCGGCAATGAACTCAATGGCCTCGTCGAACTGGTCCAATCTTTCATTGTTCTGCTGAATTGATTCCGCGAGGGGAAGGAGCAGGGAGCCTCGTCTCAGCAGATCGCTAAAGTAGCTTCGCCATTCGATAGGAACGCCGAGCGATAGATCGTCAATGTAAATTCCCCGCATCGTGATGTCGTAAAGCAGATACCAGGTATAAGGATCAATATGCTGCGGGAGGTTATTTTCACCTGCGAGCGCATTCATCATTTGCTGCGGGGAAGGAAAACGCTTCTCCTTGGAGATATACCGGTCAATGAACGGCTCGATTAACCGCTTAACGCTGCGAAAAAAGAACGATTTAACTTCCACATCTCCAAAGACGAGAATCGTTTTTCGCTGATCGTAAGCTTTGATAAATTCCAGATGCGTAATGGTTCGCTCCGCTTTGGTATCATAGGTTCCGGCTTTACCTCCGATAAACAACAAATATATGTCGCATTGCTCCACCGCATCCAGACATTGGCTGACTGGATCAGTAGATGCTGTCCACGGACCAATGTTTTCCTCCCACATGATCGGCTCGTGCCCAAGAGAGACGAGCTCTCGAAATACGGTTTTTCGGAGTGGCTTTAAGCCATCTTCATTAACGGAGCTGATAAAAATTTTGGTTTTTGCCACAGTACGAAACACTCCCGGATCAGCACAATTAGCATTTTTACCATTATACTCCAGAATTGATATATTGAATATCTCTGAAAATGTAATTAAATTTTTTTTGGATTGATATTGAATTTGTGATTTTTTTCATGTAATATATAAAACGTAGTCGCTGATAAAAAGTTAGCTAGTGTGATATTGTTTGTTTATGACGATGTAGCCAAGGGTAAATTAAGTAGTAGATGGTCAATTAATCAAAACTATAATTTGAAGGAGAGAGTTTAAAGATGAGTAATTTTTTGAACGATATTAAAAAGAGACGCAGCATTTACGGAATCAGCAAAGATACTACTGTATCTGAGGAAAGAATTGAAGAAATCGTTAGTGAGGCTGTGTTACATACTCCTTCTGCTTTCAATTCACAAAGCGCCCGCGTCGTTGTGCTTTTTAACGAACAGCATGACAAACTGTGGGATTTGACGAAGGAAACGTTGAGAAAAGTCGTTCCTGCAGATGGTTTTGCATCTACTGAGGAGAAAATGGAAGCATTTAAGAGCGGCCGCGGTACGGTTCTGTTCTTCGAAGATCAATCCGTCATTGAGGGGCTGCAAAAGCAATTCGCACTTTACGCAGACAACTTCCCGGTTTGGTCGCAACAATCCACCGGCATGCTGCAATTTGTAGTGTGGACTGCACTGGCTCAAGAAGGGATCGGCGCTTCTTTGCAACACTATAACCCGCTGATCGATGAACAAGTTAGTGCAGAATGGAATGTACCATCCACGTGGAAGCTGCTCGCACAAATGCCATTTGGCAAAATTGTTGCTCCAGCCGGAGACAAGCAATTTGCTCCGCTTGATAGCCGCCTGAAAGTTTTTAAATAATTCAAAGCCTGGTTCTTCTGTTATCCATCGAAATAGCGTTTGGCATTAAAAATGCCAAACGCTATTTTTTGTGCAGTTCGCGATTGATCAAGGTCTAAATCATGCTATATGCATGACTTGAAAATCAAGGTTTAGTTCCGGCTTGTGAAATAAAATGGTGAGTAGCTTCACAAGTGAAATTCAGAACTAAAATTTGGCATGAACAGGAGTGTAGACCTTGATGCAGTATACCAACCCCATAATACCCGGCTTTTATCCCGATCCCAGCATTTGCCGGGTGGGCAACGATTATTATTTAGTTACTAGCTCGTTTGAGTATTTTCCTGGTGTCCCTATTTTCCATAGCAAAGATCTTGTAAATTGGCATCAGATTGGACATTGCCTGACGTCAAAACGGCAGTTGCCCCTTGATAATGCGTGGAGTTCAGGCGGAATTTTCGCGCCAACCATTCGCTATCATTACGGCTGGTTTTATATGACGACAACTAACGTAAGCGGTATCGGAAATTTCTTTGTTAAAGCCAGACAGCCGGAGGGACCATGGTCCGATGTGATCCCCGTTGCTCAAAACGGCATCGATCCCTCTCTTTTGTTCGATGATGACGGCCGCGCGTACTTTCAATCTACTCGTTCGGGCGATCAAGGAGACGGAATTTATCAATGTGAAATCGATATCGAGACGGGAGCAATGTTGACGGAGAGCCGTTTAATCTGGAAGGGTACAGGAGGGGCGCATCCCGAGGGCCCTCATCTTTACAAAATCGATGGCTATTACTATTTAATGATCTCCGAAGGCGGAACCGAATACGGCCATATGGTAACGATCGCAAGAAGTACGGAGCCATACGGTCCGTATGAATCCTGTCCACATAACCCGATTCTTTCGAACAGGAGCATGAAGAGCAGTATCCACGCAACTGGGCATGCGGATCTGATTCAGATACAGGATGGCACTTGGTGGGCTGTCTGCTTAGGAATCAGACCGGTCTCTTATCCAATGCGTCACCATCTGGGTAGAGAGGTTTACCTTGCACCTGTGACCTGGACGGCTGATGGCTGGCCAATCATCGGGAATGGCGGACGTATCGATCCGATTATTGAATCACCCAAATTGCCTGAAGCTAGGTGGCCACAACAGCCTGTTCGAGAAGACTTCAACAGCTCACAGTTAGGCCTTGAATGGACATTTTTGCGAAATCCTGCACCCAATAGCTGGTCATTACTGGAGCGTCCCGGATATCTTGTACTGCGGGGAAATAAGACTTCTTTGAATAAAACAGGCTCACCTGCCTTTGCTGGGCACCGCCTTCGCCATCTAGCCTGCCATGTTGCGACAGCAATGGAATTTGAACCGGTGAATGCCGGTGAGGAAGCTGGCTTAACCGCTTATATGAACGAAAGATATCATTATGATCTTGCTGTACGTTTCATGGATGGACGCAAGGTAATCATTTTCCGGAAAACAGTCGGTTCACTGAGGGTAGAAGAAACTAGAGATTGTCCACCAGGACCTGTTGAGCTGATGATCGAGGCCCTGCCAGAACAATTGAAGTTTTCCTTCAAGCAGCGTCCATCGACAGTCGTAGAAATGGGATGGGGAGAAACGCATCTGCTTTCCACTGAAGTTGCCGGCGGTTTTACGGGAGTGATGATTGCCATGTACGCTATTTCCGAATCCGGGCAAGGGGCACCTGCATCATTTGACTGGTTCGATTATGAGCCGCTGGAGTAAAACGGTTATCTCTTATTCCGGTATGATTTTGGCGTCATGCCATACGTTTTTTTAAATTGACGTGCAAGGTAATTACTGTCGCTAAATCCACATTCGTAGGAGATTTGGGTCACTGAAAGGCAGGTCTCTTTTAATAGTATGCATGCACGTTCTAAACGAAGTCGTTGAAGATAAGCGATCGGTGTCGTTTGATAATAGGAGCGGAAGATTCGGTTTAAGTGCCTTACAGAGATGTCTGATTGGTCGGCTATTTCCTCCAAAGTAACAGGCTCAAGATAGTGGTCTTCGATGTAGGAGATCGCATTCGCTAAATGCATCAGACTGCTATCTATGCCTTTTTCCTGGTTGTCATATTGTCTGGACAAATAGACGACGAGCTCCATAAAGCGGGAAGTGAGCATGGTTTGATAGCCTTGAAGCTTGTTATGGTATTCCTCGATCATAACAGAGATCAGGGAGTTCACGTACTCCAGACTTGAAATCGATATATTTAGCTTGCTTTCATAGGTATGAATACTGCGGTAAAACGGCTCCAAAATAAACAGCGCTTGAAAGCCGTTGGAAGTTCTTAGATCGGGCCCTGCAGACCGAAGCATCTCAGGTTTATACATGATGTTACAGATTTTGAAATCAAAAGGTTCTTTATAAGCGTGCACGGTTCCGCCATTAATGACGAAGACATTGCCCTTCTTGATAAATGAAACTTCGTTATTGACAACATGCGTTGCATTTCCATTTAGAACGATAACTAGCTCGGAGAAGTCATCATGTTTATGAAGAGACGTATCTTCATTATGTCCGCCGTACTGAATAAAAAAGGGAAATTGATCATCTGTTGTAAACCAGTTCAAATACACGTTGTTCATAAAATTGTCCACCTGACCATGAAAGGTTTGATGTCTATATCATGCTATAAAGTTGGCGGGAAAATCAAGGTTTTGCCTAAATTTGCGAACTAAAATGATATCTGAATAAAGTGGAATCTGCTGGGAAGGTAGGGCACATTTGGTGGCGGTTGAAAAAGTCGTTCACAATTGTAAACGTATTCAACGGGACTGTTTGTATCGAACCGGATGAAAAGGATCATCTCAATCCCAGTGGTTTCCTGATTAAAATGCCAAAAAAATGAAGGGGGAAATGAACATGATAGGAAACGGGGCAAAAAAGTTTGGTTTGCTGCTTCTGGCCGGTCTACTGCTCATCGCATCAGGCTGCAGCAGCCCGGGAAGTAAAGCTGGGAATTCCACAGGGGCTAGCGGGGATGATAAGAGTCCGATCACATTCACGTTTTTTGGTGCTGATGCAAATCCGAACTGGAACAACATGCATGATGACGTGGGTAAGGAAATTACGGTCAAAACAGGCGTTACCCTTAACGCAGAATTTGATGTGGGCAGCGGCGGCGGACAGGACAAAATCTCTTTAATGGCAGCGAGTGGCGACTACCCGGACCTTATTTATGCCAAAGGGGAACTTGGGAAACTGGTGGATGCCGGAGCTGTCATTGATCTAACGGACCTCATCGATAAATATGCGCCAAATATTAAAAAAGTCATGAGCAAAAACATGAACCGCATGAAATATAGTAAAGATGAAACTGCGATCTATTCCATTCCAACCAATATCGGCGTTGACCAACGGGTTTTTGATGCGACCAGTGGTTTTCAAGTTCAGTTTCGTGTATTAAAGGAGCTTGGATATCCGCAAATCAAAACAGTTCAGGATTTTGAAAACGCACTCAAAAAATATGTAGCCAAGCATCCGACAACGGATGGTCAGCCAACCATTCCTCTTACGTTAAATGCTGACAGCTGGAAAATCATGATTACAGTAACAAATCAAGCGGCCTTTACAACAGGCGCTCCCGGGGATGGTGAATACTATGTAAACCCCGATACTTATGAAACTACGCTTCACTACAAACGTCCGGAAGAAAAAGAGTATTTTCGCTGGCTGAACCACATGTACAATGAAGGATTGCTGGATAAAGATTCTTTTGTACAAAAAGAAGATCAGTATAAAGCGAAAATCGCAAGCGGACGTGTGCTGGGCCTTACTTCCGTGGATTGGGAATACCAGGATGCCGAGAATGCTCTGAAGACCGCAGGTAAAGACGACTACACCTACGGACACTTCTCGGTTACGCTGAACGAACAATACAAGGATCATACGATGCAATCTTTCGGCGTTGATGGTTACGGGATCAGTATCACAACCGCTTGTAATGATCCGGTCCGCGCCATCAAGTTTATTGACTGGTTATCTTCCGACGAAGGCCAGGTGCTAAGAAGTTGGGGAATAGAAGGCAAACATTATAAAGTTGAGAACGGAAAACGTGTCATTCCAGAAGAGATCCTGGATAAGAAGGTGAATGATGCGGCTAATTTCTCCAAAAAAACAGGTATTGATATGTATTCGGTCTTTGGAGTTCGTTATGGGGATGGTGTCAAAGATTCAACGGGCAACTATTATACAACCAAGTTCCCGGAACAAATCATCGCCAGTTACTCAAACGCCGAGAAGGAAACTTTAGCCGCTTATAAAGCAAAGACCTGGAAAGACCTGTTCCCAAGTGAAAAAGACTTCCCTATAAAAGAATGGGGAGCGCTGTACAATATGCAGGTGCCAACGGACGGAGACTACCAAGTTATTTTCCAAAAAACGCAGGATATCGTTCGCAAGCGAATCCCGGAAGCCGTTCTGGCGAAACCGGCCGATTTTGATAAAATTTATGACGCCTTTATTGCCGAATTGAACGCGACCGGTGCGGAGAAAATGGAGAAAGAGTATACCGAGCTTGTTAAAGCTAGGGTAGCCCTTTTCACAGGCAAAGATATTAAATAAGCGGATGAATAATCGATAAAAAGGCACGGCTTTTCAGATTATTGAAGAGACCTGTGCCTTTTTTGTATTTCTGCTCGTTTTTACACCGCCGGATGTGGGGAGGTCAGCCAAATTTCTTTGAAATCAATCCATCCGAGATTGTTGATCGCCACGCCTTTGATGGAAGGATGAACATAAATGTTAAGCAGTCGGTGTACAAGAAATAGCACTTGAGCCTCTTCTAGCAGACGGTGCTCGATTTGCTGCAGTAAAGCACGCCGCCGTTCCCCCGAAGGCGAAGCCAGCACCTCATTAACAATCCCATTCATCCATTGTCTTAATTCTTGGGGCATATGCTGATGTATGGAGCTGTCTTGCTGCAGCAATGATTCCAGCTCGCATACTTCGTCGTCAGCAAACACCAGGGTCGTAAGAATACCATCAGCATCTTTGGAAATATCTGCAGTTTGCGCCATTTTAGTTTTATCGCAGTACTCAATTTCCACAGGAATGCCGATGGAAGCACATTGGGTGCGAATCCACTCTATATCATCTCGTTCCGTATGGCTAGTGACGATCCTAATTGGCTCTCCTTTATACCCCGATTCCTCCAGCAGCTGCCGGGCGGCCGCAGGATCATGGCGGTAAAAGGCAAGCGAGGGGTCGCCTAGAGGGATGAAGCTGCGTGCCGGATATCCGGGCTTGCCTGAATGGGCGATCATTCCTTGACGGTCGATCATCAGATTGACTGCCTGGCGGAAAGACAGAGACTGATGCGGACCCTTTTTATTACGGTTCCAGGTGATCAGACTGCAGCCTTTACAGAGCGTTTCAATCTTCTGCCAGTCGCATCCGGCTTTTGCCGGAAGGCGGGAATCATTACCGATCAGTTGCTCCCACTTTAATCTGGAGGAGTTCGGAATATTATCAGGTAGAAAAACGAGTGAAACCCCGTCCAAATAAGCTCTGCCAAGAAAGTAAGTAGGGTTCACATCCAAATCCATCCGATTGTCGCTCCAATGCGATAGACGGAAAGGTCCTGTTCCGCTGGGCAGTTGCCAATACGCATTCGGGTCACGGCTCAGCAGGTCGGCAGGAACAATGGACGCACAGGAGGAGCAGAGCAAGCGGGGAAGCAACCAGTTGGGCTGTGTAAGTACCATCTTTACTGTTCTAGGATCAACGGCTTCTACTCGGTCCATGGTGCTGAGCAGCCAATCATTCATCGATTCGTTATGGAGCCGATTAAAGGTGAAGGCGACATCTTCCGCCGTTAGCTCTTTTCCGTGATGGAAACGGACGCCTTTCCGTAAATGGAATGTCCATTCCGTAGCGGCTTCATTATGGTCCCAGTGGTGAGCAATCATTGGGTTGACTTGCCCCTGGTCGGAGTCATACTGGACGAGCCGGTCGAACAATTGCCGGACCAAATGCGCATCAAATCCGTAAAAGAGTTTGGCCGGATCGAGCGTTAACGGTGCACGGTATACCGGAAGGCGAAAAATATCTTTGCAGCTTTTCCCTGCGGTCAGCTGTTCAACTCCAAATTGATCGTTCAGCCAATGGATGAAATTCTCCAATACAGCTTTATCTTCTTCTTGCTGATGAAGAAACTCGAATGCCTCTCGGTATTCGCCTTTTTTTGCCAGTCTTTGAGCAAAGTCGAGCAGGAACGATTCACGGTTTACTTGAAAAATAAGGCGGGAGCGATGTCCACGGCCCCGTCCTGGGGACCACTGGATTAAGCTTTCCTCCTGCAGCTTGCGGATAATCAGCTTTACGTTTCGTTCTGTGCAATGAAACAGATTCGTCAAATCCTCAAGCGCCACTTCGACTTCTCTAGGCTCTGAGATATTCGGAACGGAATAATGGTTTAATAGTGCAACATAACGTTCGGCCGTTAACAAGGAACTTCACCTCCAAAGCGTTTTCTATGAAATCCCGTTATGTTTAGGGAATAAAAGGGGAAACGCCATGGAGATAGTGTACACTTTTTCTTCCTCATTTTAAAGAAGATAATGGAAACAAATTTGAGGCAGAAAAATGAGGTGGGGGTTTATGTTGTATATTGTAGAATTTTATCGACATGAGCGGGAGATAGCTAGATTTCATCAAACGATAAATTTCGATTTTGAGGCCGATAGACGAAAGACGACAACCCAAAATGGCTGTCGTCTTGTTATGAAGGAACTATGCGAGCACTTTCTTAAACTGCTCTGTTAACAGGGGAACGACTTCAAACAAATCCCCTACAATCCCGTAATCAGCGACCTTGAAAATTGGAGCTTCCGGATCTTTGTTAATGGCGATGATGACCCGCGATTGGCTCATCCCAGCCAAATGTTGAATGGCTCCACTGATGCCGCAGGCAATGTAAATTTCCGGTGTGACCACCTTGCCTGTCTGGCCAATCTGCAGCGCGTAGTCGCAGTAACCCGCATCACAGGCGCCGCGCGAGGCGCCAACCGCACCTTGCAGCGCATCGGCCAACTCCTCCAGTACCTTGAAACCGTCAGCGCTCTTCACGCCGCGCCCGCCAGAAACTACGATTTTGGCTTCCGTTAAATCCACTTTGCCCGAGATTTTACGGACAACGTCTTTGAGGACGGTTTGCAGCGAATCAGGTTGAGCAAAATCAAGTGGGACTACAATGCCAGGTGAGCTGACGGAGGAAGCAGGTGTGATATTGTTGGGGCGAATCGTAACAATTCCGCCTTCGCTCGAAAGCTTTCTTTTCTCAAATGCTTTACCAGCATAGAGAGGACGCGTAAATACTACGTCATCACCGTTCTTATCCATTGAGGTAATGTCAGAGATTTGACCAACACCCAAATGAGCGGCTATTTGCGGACCAAGGTCACGACCGATAGCGGTATGCCCTAGAAAAATAAACTGCGGCTGGGTCGAGAGCGCGTCTAAAGCTTGCGTAAATGCAGCAAAATAAACTTCTGCCTGATAAGAATTTAAGTCAGGGTGATCCATGATAAGCACTTTGCCTTCTACATATCGTGTCAAATCAGCGGAAGCCTCACTGATATTGTGACCAAGTAGTATGGCCACAAGCTCATCACCTTCATTTTTCGCCGAAACGGCCGCATGAAGCGCTTCCAAGGAAACCTGACGAAGCTTGCCATCCTTTGTTTCTGCTACGACAACGTAAGTTTTGCTCATATATACGCCTCCTTAGATCTATTCCTCTTATTTACACTTATTTCTCGTTTATATGGCTAAATCGCTTTTGCTTCCGTTCTCAGAAGTCCAACCAATAGTTCTGCCTGTTCTGCTAGGCTGCCCTGAAGAATCTTTCCAGCCTTTCTTTCCGGTGGCAGTGTGAGCTCTACTCTTTGCGTTTTCGGAGCGATCTCACTTTCTTCCAGTGACAAATCGGAGAGATTCAATTCGCGGAAAGGCTTCTTCTTCGCTTTCATGATTCCGGGCAGGGAAGGGTATCTTGGTTCATTCAAGCCTTGCTGCGCCGTAAACAGAGCAGGCAACGAGGTTTCTACTGTTTCACTGTCGCCTTCCGCATCCCGGCATGCTGTAGCTCGATCGCCTGCAACATCCAGCTTAGTAATTGAGGAGACATGCGGAATAGAGAGCAGCTTGGCAAGCCGCACCGCGACTTGGCCTGCGCCATTGTCCACGGAGAAATTGCCGCCGAGAATCAAGTCAAATTGCTGCTGACGTAAGAATGCTTCTAATAGACGAGTAACACCATATTCGTCAGTTTCCAGGCCTTCGTTTCCGATGAGGACGGCTTCATCAGCGCCCATCGCGAGCGCCGTCCGCAGTGCCTCTGCCGCCCGAGCTGGACCAACCGATACAACCGTAACATTACCGCCGTGCTTTTCTTTTACCTTTAGAGCTTCTTCTACAGCATATTCATCATAAGGATTAATCACGAATTTGACCCCGTCCTCATTTACCTTCCCGTCTTGGATAACGATTTTCTCCTCCGTATCGAACGTTTGCTTCATGATAACAAAGATATTCATGAACATTGCTCCTTTCTAAATTTTACTTGAGTCCCCGCAGAAAAAAGTCGACAGTATGCTCTACTTGCTCCGTCATAGAGTACTTCATTCCTGAGATGAGCCAGGAGGTTACGACCTCGTCAAGTGCCCCGAAAATCAGCTGTCTAGTCAGCTTGGTGTCAAGATCGGCACGGAAGGAGCCTTCCTCAATTCCTCGGATCAGAACTTGTTCGATAAGTACAATGTAAGGTTTGACGGCGAGGCCGATCGCTTTTCGCAGCTCCAGGGAGCTTTGTCTCAGTTCGATTTGTGTGACATAGGCGAGGTCCACATTTTGCTCCAGCTGCGATAAATGAATCTCACAGATTTTGCGAAGCGCTTCATCCGCCGTACTAGTGTCCCGGATACTACTGTTGAAAAGATCTACCAGCTTGCCCAAACGATCCTGAAATAGCGAAATGAGGATATCTTCCTTGTTTTTAAAATATAAATAGATCGTACCGTCGGCGACACCAGCCTCCTTGGCGATTTTAGATACCTGAGAGCCGTGAAACCCGTTCTCTGCAATGACTTTCTCCGCCGCATCTAAAATCATTTCAAATTTTTCCTGTTTCCTACTTGTCATGGGTGCACCTCTAATGCTAAAATTTAAAACAACTGAATGAATACTCATTCATTTTTCTTAATCTTAGGGTAAACCAAGCGAGTTGTCAATGCAGAATCCTTAAGATTTTAATTAAAAGATAGGATGTAACCGCTTACCTGTGATTGTCCATTTTATGAACTAGCAGAAGAAGAAAGGACGGGAGGAAAAATGGTATGGCTATGGCTTAATGCCGTGTTGTTTGCGGCGGTGGCGGGATACGCGATTTATTTATTTTATAAAGCTGTATTCCATCGCTATCTTTATATGAAGCTCGGAAAGCCGACCGATTTCAGGGCACTGCGAAACAAAAAGCAAGGGGATTTTACATCGCAGGTGTTCGGTCAGAAGAAGTTGCTTAAAGACTCCAAGAGCGGATTCATGCATATCGTCATTTTTTACGGATTTATTATTTTACAATTTGGAGCTCTCGACTTGATCATCAAAGGATTGACGCGTGGCGGTCATTTGCCGCTGCCGGCTTATGAGCTGTTTGGGTGGTTTCAGGAATTCACGGCTGTAGCCATTCTGGCTGCAATGGCGTACGCAGCTTACCGGCGGTATGTAGAGAAGCTTCCCCGATTAAAAAGAGGGCTGAAACCCGGTATCGTCGTCATCTTCATCTATTCATTAATGTTATCTGTTCTGTTATCGCTTGGGTTTGAACGTTTGTGGCTGGAAGTGCCATTTTCGTGGTATGCCCCGGTATCATCCGCAATCGCAGCTGTTTTCAGCGGTTTGTCGTTAGCGGGTGCTGAAGTACTGTTTTACGTATTCTGGTGGCTGCATTTGCTCATATTGCTATCTTTTCTCGTCTATGTTCCGCAGTCCAAGCACTTTCATTTGATCACCGGTCCGATCAACATATGGTTCCGCCGTTCAGGACCGGTCGGTCGCTTGCAGAAGCTCGATTTGGAAGATGAGGAAGCTGAAAGCTTCGGTGTCGGCAAGATTGAGGATTTCACGCAAAAGCAGATGCTTGATTTTTACGCTTGTGTGGAATGCGGGCGCTGTACAAATGTATGTCCGGCTGCCAACACGGGTAAAGTGCTGTCGCCAATGCACCTCATAACGAAGCTGCGCGATCACTTAACAGATAAAGGCGTGGCGGTTACCGGCAAGTCTCCATGGGTACCCGAGTATGTTTTTTCAGTTGCAGGCGCGCACGCACTTCAGGCTGATGGTGATCTGGGAGGCGCTCATTGGGATGGCGTAACCGGGACGACTGATATACGGCCTACGCTGGATTGGCAGAAGACAACATGGCAGAAAACGAAAGAGAAAAGTGCTACAGAACTCGAACTGATCGGCGACGTTATGACAGAAGAAGAGATTTGGGCCTGTACCACCTGCCGTAACTGTGAGGATCAATGTCCGGTTGATAACGAGCATGTTGATAAAATTATCGATTTGCGCCGCCATCTTGTTCTGATGCAGGGGAGTATCCCTCAAGAGGGACAACGGGCGATGCAAAATATTGAACGTCAAGGTAATCCTTGGGGGATTAGCCGGAACGATCGCGCGGCATGGACCGGCGATATCGAAGGCATTGCGGTGCCAACCGTCAAAGAGAACCCCAATTTTGAATATCTGTTCTTTGTAGGCTCCATGGGCTCCTATGACTTACGCAGCCGTAAAGTATCGCGGGCGTTTGTCCGGTTATTGCACGAAGCGGGCGTCAACTTTGCGATTCTTGGCAATGAGGAGAAAAACTCGGGAGATACGCCGCGCAGAATGGGCAACGAGATGCTGTTCCAGCAGCTTTGTATGGAGAACATCGCTATCTTTCAGCGTTATGGGGTTAAGAGAATTGTCACCGCTTGCCCGCACACCTTTAATACCCTGAAAAATGAATATCCCGAATTCGGTTTAGAGGAGGTGGAAGTGCTACATCATTCGCAGCTTTTGGAGCAATTGATTCAGGAAGGACGGCTTAAGCCGCGTTATGAAGTGAAGGAGCGCATTACGTATCACGATTCCTGCTATTTAGGGCGGTATAACAACGTGTACGATGCGCCGCGCAATGTACTGCGTTCTGTTCCAGGCGTAGAACTGGTCGAGATGGCCCGTTCTAGGGAGAACGGCATGTGCTGCGGAGCCGGCGGCGGCATGATGTGGATGGAGGAGACCGCCGGCAAGCGTGTGAACGTGGCTCGGACCGAGCAAGCACTGGAGGTTCAGCCTAGCGTCATCAGCAGTGCCTGTCCGTATTGCCTCACGATGCTGGAGGATGGCACAAAGATGAAAGAAGTTGAGGATCAGGTCAAAGCGAAGGATATTGCGGAAATTTTGGAGTTGTCGGTGTTTGCGGACACGACAGTCGGCTCCAGCCCCGTTTTATCAATATGATTTTTCTTGGGAGGTAATAGAGATGAATAAACCGATCCGGAAAGCGGCCGTCATCGGCTCGGGCATTATGGGTTCCGGTATTGCAGCCCAGCTCGCCAATGCGGGAATTCCATGTCTACTGCTCGATATTGTACCTAAGCAATTAACGGAAGCGGAAACCGCCAAAGGTTATACCTTGGATCATCCTGCCGTTCGCAACCGTCTGGCTACGGCGGCAATCGCTCATTTGTCCAAAATCAAACCAGCCCCTCTTTACGACGAGTCCTTTGCACAGCGAATAACGCCGGGAAACCTGGAAGATCATCTTGCGCTGATTAGCGAAGTAGATTGGGTCATTGAGGTCGTCGTAGAAAATCTGGACGTCAAAAAGCAGCTGCTTGCTACTGTAGAGCAACATTGGAAGCCGGGCATCGTCATCAGCTCAAACACCTCCGGTATCTCTATTAACGCCATGGTGGAGGGCAGATCAGAGGAGTTCCGCAAGCATTTCCTTGGAACGCACTTCTTCAATCCTCCTCGATACATGAAGTTGATTGAAGTGATACCGGGGATTGAAACGGACCCTTCGCTTGTGAAAGAACTCAGCCGGTTTTGCGAGCGTAAGCTTGGTAAAACTGTGGTTCTTGCCAAAGATACGCCGAACTTTATTGCCAACCGAATCGGCACCTTTGGGCTACTGGTAACTTTGCGTGAAATGGCGGAGAAGGGTTACACGGTAGAGGAGGTTGATGCTGTCACCGGTCCGGCGATGGGTCGGCCGAAAAGCGCAACGTTCCGGACGCTAGACTTGGTTGGGCTAGACACGTTTGTCCATGTTGCGGATAACGTATTTGCCAATGTGGATGACGAAGCAGAGAAGAAAGTGTTCGAGGCTCCTGAAGTGCTTAAAGAAATGGTGACCAGAAGATGGCTTGGGGAAAAAACCGGCCAAGGCTTTTATAAAAAGATAAAAGGTGCGAATGGCAGCGAGATTTTTGCACTCGACTTATCAACCATGGAGTACCGGTCGCAGAAAAAGCCAGCGTCCGCCTCTTTGGAAGCAGCTAAACTGGCCAAAGGCGCAAAGGCTAAAACGAAAGCGATGATAAGCGGTCAAGATCGCTATTCACAGCTTGCATGGGATGTACTTAAGCAGGTGCTCGTATATTCGGCTGAGAAGCTGGGTGAAATTGCTGACGACATCCGAGAGCTCGACGAAGCGATGAAATGGGGATTCAACTGGGAGTTAGGGCCGTTTGAAACTTGGGATGCGATCGGTCTCGTGAAATCCGTAGACAAGATGGAAGCTGAAGGCTTAAAAGTGCCGGCTTGGGTGAAGGAATGGATCGCTCAAGGGAATACCTCATTCTACAAAAAAGAAGACGGTGTGCTGTTCCAAGTTATGCGCGGAGAATACCGGCGTGTAGAGATTCCGCAGGAAGTCATCTCACTTAGCGATTTGAAGGCGCAAAACAAAGTGGTGAAAAGCAACAGCGGAGCCAGCCTGATTGATCTAGGCGACGGCGTAGCCTGTCTGGAGTTCCATTCGCCAAACAACGCGATCGGAAACGATATTTTGTCTATGATTTCGCAGAGCGTTGAGGAGGTGAGGAACAACTTCGAAGGACTTGTCATCGCCAATCAGGGTCGAAACTTCTGCGTTGGAGCCAATCTAATGATGCTGCTGATGGAAGCTCAAGACGAGGAATGGGATGAAGTCGACGACATTATTCGTTTATTCCAAAACACGATGTATGGCTTAAAGAGATTTGAAAAACCGGTTGTAGCTGCTCCGCACCGGATGACCCTTGGCGGTGGCGTTGAGGCTTGCATGCCGGCCGATCAGGTCATTGCGGCTGCCGAGACTTACTATGGACTGGTTGAGGTCGGCGTCGGTGTAATTCCGGCGGGCGGCGGCTGTAAAGAGCTGGCGCTCCGGGCAAGCCAGCAGGCTTCCGTAGGTGATGCGGATTTGCAGCCTTACATCAACCATATTTTCCAGACTGTCGGAACGGCAACCGTTTCAAGCAGCGGTCACGACGCTAAGCGGTTAGGGTTACTCAAGCCGACCGACCGGATTGTTATTCATCCGGATCATACGATTTATGAAGCGAAGCAGGCTGTGCTTCGGATGGCTGCGGGCGGCTATGAGCCGATTCCCGAAACAAAGATTCGAGTTGTCGGCTCCGAAGGTAAAGCGGTTCTGCAGCTCGGCGCCATCGGCATGCGCGAAAGCGGGTACATTAGCGACCATGATCTTCTTATTGCGAAGAAGCTCGCTCATGTCCTCGCAGGTGGCGATGTACCGGCAGGTACCTATGTTACTGAGCAGTACATGCTGGATCTTGAACGTGAGGCGTTCCTAAGCTTGTGCGGCGAACCCAAGACTCGTCAGCGCATGCAGCACATGCTAACCAAAGGAAAACCGCTTCGCAACTAATTTTTCGGGGGAGGTTGAATTCTTCATGAAAGAAGCTGTGATTGTATCCACGGCACGCACGGCAGTGGGCAAAGCCAAGAAGGGAAGCCTTGTGCAAACGCGCGCCGATGATTTGGGGAAGGTCGTGCTGGAGGCTGTAGTAGAGCGAACTCCCGGCCTGAAGAAAGAAGATGTTGAGGATATCATTATTGGTTGTGCCATGCCAGAAGGGGAGCAAGGTCTCAATTTTGCAAGGGTGATGTCACTTTATGCCGGTTTTCCGGTGACGGTTCCGGCGCTCACGATTAACCGGTTTTGTTCCTCCGGGCTTCAAGCTATCGCTTTTGCTGCCGAGCGGATTATGTTAGGCCACGCTGATGTCCTGATTGCTGGCGGCGTGGAAAGCATGAGCCATGTTCCAATGACGGGGCATAAGGTGTCGCCAAACCCAAAAATTGTGGCGGAGATGCCGGAAGTGTACATGGCAATGGGGCACACTGCGGAGCGCGTTGCGGAGCGTTTCAACATAACCCGCGAGGATCAAGATCGGTTCGCTATGCGTTCACATCAAAAGGCGGCCCAGGCCATTGCGGAGGGTAAATTTGTCGACGAGATCGTTCCGCTCAATACAGAACTTCGAAAGCTGGATGAGAAAGGAAAGCTCAGCGTCAATCAATTTGTGTTCAATCAGGATGAAGGGGTTCGTGCAGATACGACTCTTGAGGCACTTGCAAAGCTGAAGCCTGGGTTTAAGCAGGGCGGAAGCGTCACGGCGGGCAATTCTTCGCAAGTGAGCGACGGTGCGGCTGCAGTTGTGCTGATGAGTAAGGAAAAGGCAGATGAGTTGGGTCTAACGCCGCTCGCCACGTTCCGTTCTTTTGCTGTAGCGGGTGTTGAACCGGAAATCATGGGGGTAGGACCGGTAAAAGCGATTCCGAAAGCGCTTGAAATAGCAGGAATCACCCTTGGCGATGTCGATTTGTTTGAAATCAATGAAGCGTTTGCTTCCCAGTGCTTGCACGTTATTCGTGAGCTGAATATTGACGAAGACAAAGTGAATGTTAACGGCGGTGCCATTGCGCTTGGTCATCCACTGGGTTGTACCGGCGCAAAACTTACGGGAACGCTCATTCACGAACTGCGCCGCCGCGGCGGCGGCTATGGCGTTGTATCGATGTGCATCGGCGGCGGCATGGGTGCTGCAGGCGTGTTTGAAGTTCATGCTAGTAAATAATTTTGGAAGAGGAGATGACGAAATGAGCAACAAAACGTTGAACAAAATACTCGGTGGAAGCTTTATGATTGAGGATTTGGATTATCAGCAAATGGTAACACCTGAGGATTTTACTGAAGAACAACGTATGATCGGGGAAACCACGCAGGATTACGTCAATGCGGAAGTACTGCCGCGAGATGAGGAAATCGAAAAGCTGAATTATGACTTAACAGTCGATTTGCTTCGCAAAGCCGGTGAGGTTGGGCTCCTTGGTGCTGACGTTCCGGAAGCTTACGGCGGCATGGGTCTGGATAAAGTAAGTACAACCATCATCAATGAGAAATTGACAAAAGCATCGTCGTTTGCGCTGTCCTTTGGTGCACATGTCGGAATCGGAACACTTCCGATCGTTTATTTCGGCACCGATACGCAAAAGCGTAAATATTTACCACAGCTTGCTACCGGGGAACTGATCGCGGCATACTGTCTCACGGAGCCTTCCTCCGGATCAGATGCCCTGGGTGCTAAAACGACCGCCAAGCTATCCGAGGACGGGACGCATTATATTTTGAACGGAACAAAACAATTCATTACAAATGCAAACTTCGCAGATATTTTCATTGTTTATGCCAAAGTCAACGGTAAGGATTTCAGTACGTTCATCGTAGAACGGACGATGGAAGGCGTAAGCATCGGGCCGGAAGAGAAGAAAATGGGCATTAAAGGTTCGTCCACCTGCCCACTTATTTTGGAAGATGTGAAAGTGCCAGTTGAAAACCTGCTCTGGGAAGTAGGCAAGGGTCACTTGATCGCCTTTAACATTCTGAACATCGGACGCTTCAAACTTGCTGCAGGCTGCGTCGGCTCCTCCAAAGATGCCATCGAATATGCCGCTAAATATGCCAATGAGCGCACACAGTTTGGGCAAAAGATTTCTTCCTTCCCGCTGATCGGGAAAAAGCTTGCCGACATGAACATCCGTACCTTTGCACTGGAAAGTATGGTTTATCGGACAGCTGGTTTGTTTGATGTTGGTCTGGCCGATGTGGATCATAACAGCGCTGACGTTGGGTATCAATCCGCGAAAGCGATTGCCGAATATCAGCTGGAATGCTCCATTAACAAGGTATTCGGGTCGGAGACGCTTGATTTTGTTGCCGACGAGGGTGTACAAATTCACGGCGGATACGGCTTTACCCAAGAATACCGCATCGAACGAATTTATCGCGACGCGCGAATCAACCGTATTTTTGAAGGAACGAACGAGATTAATCGGCTGCTGATTCCGGGCAATCTCGTGAAGCGCGCAATGAAAGGCGAATTGCCGCTGATGCAAAAAGCGATGGCCCTGCAAAAAGAGTTGATGGAGCCGATTCCAGCCTTTGTGGGAGAAGGTACGTTGGAGCAGGAAGCACACTTGCTTGCGATGTCTAAAAAAATCTTCCTGATGGCAGGCGCTCAAGCGGTTCAGAAATACCAAATGAAGCTGGAGCAGGAGCAAGAGGTGCTCAGCCATTTGGCGGATATCATGATCGCTGTATATGGTATGGAAAGTGCTCTTCTCAGAACGAAGAAACAGATCGAACGTGCCGGCGAAGCGAAGTCCGAAACCTATATCGACATGACAACCACATTTGTTCATGAGGAATTTGCACGTATTGAAGCATTGGCTAAGGAAGTACTAAGTTATATGGAATCGGGAGATACGCTCCGTACCCAATTATCCGTCTTGAAAAAATTGACAAAACGCACTGCCGTGAATACGCTATCATTAAAACGGCGCATCGCCGCTAAAGTGATTGAGGCGGAGGAGTACGTTTTGTAAATCATATGTAAGGTTGGGAGGAAGGCAATGTCGAATAAACCTTGGTTAAGACATTATCCCACTGAGGTTCCTCCAACTTATGATTATCCAAAGCATAATGTAGCTCACTTTCTAGAAATTTCCGCTGACAAATATCCCAATGTCACGGCTCTGGAATTCATGGGGAGGAAAATATCCTATCGTTCTTTATTGGAACAAACCTACCGGTTTGCGAATGCCCTGCTTCGGCTGGGTATTCGCAAAGGGGACCGGGTCGCCATTATGCTACCCAATTGCCCGCAGGCGGTTATAGCCTATTACGGAACGCTGTTAATGGGCGGTATTGCGGTGATGACGAATCCGCTCTATATGCCCCGGGAGCTTGAGCATCAGTTGACGGACTCAGGAGCGAGGGTGATGATCACGCTTGATGCTCTAGTGGATCGGGTTCGAACATCCATGGAGCATCATCCGCTTGATTTTATTATCGCAGCATCAATCAAAGATTACTTGCCATTTCCCAAAAATCTTCTCTATCCGATCAAAGCGAAAAAAGATGGAATGGCTGTACATTTAAACTATAATGATCGTTTACTTTCCTTTCCCGAGTTTTTGCAGCAGTCCTCAGCCGATCCTTGTAAGGTGGACATTAATCCTGAAGAAGATCTGGCCCTGCTGCAATACACCGGCGGGACCACGGGATTTGCGAAAGGTGTCATGCTTACGCACATGAATATGGTGGCGAATACGATTCAGAACCAGCTATGGTTTTATCGTTATCGCATTGGCCAGGAGAGGTACATGGCCGCTCTGCCATTTTTTCATGTATTCGGGATGACGGTGCTGCTGAATCAGGCGATTTCTTTGGCCGGTACTTTGATTTTGATCCCCCGGTTTGAAATCAATCAGGTGCTCAAAATGATCGACAAGAAGAAACCGACGGTGTTTCCTGGAGCGCCTACCATGTATGTTGCGATCATAAATCACAAGGATATTGCCAAGTATGATCTTTCATCTATCAACGTTTGTGTCAGCGGGGCAGCCCCACTGCCATTAGAAGTGCAAACCCGGTTCGAGCATTTGACCGGCGGCAAGCTGATCGAGGGATACGGATTAACGGAATCTTCGCCGGTGACCCATGCAAACAACATTTGGGGACTGCGGAAAACAGGCTCCATCGGGGTGCCGTTCCCTGACACCGATGCCAAAATCGTACACCCGGATACGCTGGAAGATGTGCTTGCCGGAGAAATCGGTGAGCTCGCAGTTCGTGGGCCCCAGGTGATGAAAGGCTATTGGAACAAGCCGGAGGAGACGTATAAGTCGTTGCGAGACGGTTGGTTGCTTACGGGAGACTTGGGCCGGATGGACGAAGACGGCTTCTTTTACATTCTGGATCGCCGAAAGGACCTCATCATAGCCGGTGGCTACAATATTTATCCACGTGAGGTGGAGGAGGTGCTGTTCGAGCACCCGGATATCGAGGAAGCGATCGTTGCCGGTATCTTTGATCCGTACCGTGGAGAAACGGTTAAGGCGTTTATTGTATTAAAGGAAGGGACCGTACCCAATGCGGATGCAATTAAGCGCTGGTGCAAAGAGAGGCTGGCTGCTTATAAGGTTCCCAAGGTCTATGAATTCCGAGACAGTCTTCCCAAGACATTGGCCGGTAAGGTGCTGCGCCGGAAGCTGATTGAGGAGGAAGCAGAACGCCACGATAAGGCGGGCGGGGAATAGTGACTTTTACATCACGGTCTAAGGACCAGGGGTAAGGAGGGCAGAGCGATGAAAGCGGATTCAGAAGAGTTGAGCGTTCTGATGGAGCAGTGGAATAAGGCCGCGATTGGAACGTTTGGCGATTTTTTAGGCTGTGAAGTGGTAGAGGCGAGTGCCAACAAAGTGATTATGACTTTAGATGTAAAGCCGTATCACCTTAATCTAATTGGTATTGTGCATGGAGGCGTATATGCAACCTTGATCGATTCCGCTATGGGGTTACTTGGAATGATCGTTAAACCGGAGGCGAGTGTCGTCACAACGAACCTTAACATGAATTATGTTGCAAAAGCGGAGGAAGGCCGCATAATTGTTACGGCTGAGTCAGTGCATACCTCTCGCAAATCGATTACGACTCAAGCATTTGCACGTTTGGAAAATGGGGAATTGTGTGCGTTTGGAACGGGGACCTTCCGGGTTATTTAACTCGGTTCAGCAGTATCTTCCATGTATGGAGAAAGGACACGTAAATGTCGACCAAGTCTGACATCATCGTGTCCTTTTTATCTGCACTTTCATTTCTTGCGTTTAAATCTTCCACTTAACCGGGAATAACGTATAACCGTTCTGTACATGCTCTTATCTTTGAGTTGATTGAATATATAAGGATCCGGAGATGTGTTAACTTCAATGATCCAGGGATGCATGTTGTGATCGACACCGATATCGACGCCGATTTCTCGAATGCCGGGGAAACTTTTCTTGAGGTGGTTGGCAATATCTTCCCCTAGATTTCGTAGCGTTTGGATATACGACTTCATTCGCATGGGATCTTTAATATAGGGGGATAGGAGCAACTCTATTGCCATTGGTTTGCCCTCGCTATGATAGTTGGTAACTATTTTTTTCGGGTGTCCTAGTCTGCCAATATGTCCAGTAGATTTCCATACTTTCTCTGGTGAACGCTGAACCATTACGCGCAGGTCGAATCTTCTCTTCTTATATTTAAGCAAGTGAATGCCTTGCTGAACAAGGTAATTGGAAGTCAATTTATGCTTCTGAATGGAAGTGTACAGATCATCAATCGTTGTAAAAACGCGAGTTTTCTTCTCGAGCTGATACTGATAAGAACGGGTTCCGCTAGAAGGCTTAATATCTACTCGCATTACGCCTCTACCGAATGAGCCGTTAATTGGTTTTACGTAAACCATTTTGTATTTCGAGAGCATTAACTCCAGATTGGTACGGTTAAATTTCCGTGTTTCCGGGAGATAGGTCCGCAGTTTTCTGCTACCTAATAGAGCCTCGTTTTTCCTCCACTTACTGCCCACATGGCGTGAATGCCGGGCTGTTTTCATATGCACGATTCCCCTTTAGTGACGTATTTACCATATCGTATTCTCGCCGACGTAAAGTGAACAGGTAATGACCTATACTTAAGGGCCCTTTTCATAAGGTTAGGTAAGTGTATACATATTATGGATATTACGCATATTACTGCTGAGTTCACCAAGTTGGAGGACATACGAAATGGGTAAATATCGACTGATTAGTCAAAGACGGCGTACAGAACAACAAAAAGACCGTTCTCCTAAGGGAAATAACCATAAGGAATCCTCGTATCAACTTACCGGATCTCTTCTCGAGACACTTTCCTATTTGGAGAAAATTATGGGAAAAAGTTCGGACATCGTTTTTCGCAAGCTGCGAAATTCGGGTTCCAATGAAAATAATGGGGATATCGCGGTCTGTTTTGTTGATGGGTTAGTCGATAAACCGCTGTTGACCAAACTTATTCATGATTTAGAAACTAATTACTTACTGCCGGTTGCGGATCGTTCCGAAGGCGAGGTCTCGGACAAAATCAGTGCCGGAAGCGTGCAGAACGCCACTACTGGAGAAGAGCTTATTGCAGGTATTTTTAACGGGTCGGCAGCGATTGTTCTGGACGGAATCAAAGGGGCGCTTGTTGTTTCCATTCCGGGCGGGCAGCAAAGATCGGTTGAAGAGCCTTCTACCCAAACACTGATCCGTGGTCCAAAGGAAGGATTTACGGAGCAGATATCTACAAATATCTCACTGATTCGACGAAAAATCCGTTCGCCGCACCTTCGCTTTGAAAATCGCGTCATTGGGACGTTCACGAAAACAAA
Source organism: Paenibacillus puldeungensis (assembly GCF_042678945.1). NCBI lineage: Bacteria > Bacillati > Bacillota > Bacilli > Caryophanales > Paenibacillaceae > Paenibacillus > Paenibacillus puldeungensis. Next base: position 68,949 of record NZ_JBHTLM010000018.1, read on the forward strand.
GGTTGCCGTGGCGTTTATCGACGGGATTGCTAACACTGTAGTGGTCGAAGAAGTGCTGAGGCGACTTGATGCAATTCATATTGATGGCATTTTGGAAAGCAGCTACATTGAAGAATTTATACAGGATGAGTCATTTACCCCTTTTCCGACGGTGATGAATACGGAACGTCCGGATGCGGCTGCAGGGGGACTGCTGGAGGGACAAGTCGTGATTCTTGTAGACGGAAGCCCGTTTGTTCTCATGTGCCCGGTCACCTTTTTTAAGTTTTTTCTATCAAGCGAGGACTATTATCAGCGGTATGATATTGCCTCATTTTTACGGAACATACGCTTGTTCTCGTTTTTGGTGGCCATGCTGCTGCCGTCCATTTACATTGCGGTAACGACGTTTCATCCAGAGATGCTTCCAACGACGCTCCTGATCAGTTTAGCCGCGCAGCGGGAAGGCACACCTTTGCCTGCTTTGTTCGAAGCTTTATTAATGGAAATCACGTTTGAAGTCATCCGGGAAGCCGGCGTACGCATGCCCCGGGTCGTTGGGCCGGCTATTTCGATTGTCGGAGCGTTAGTGCTCGGACAAGCCGCCGTACAGGCCGGTTTAGTCTCTGCAGCCATGGTTATCATCGTATCCTTTACGGCGATCGCTAACTTCGTCATACCTACTTTCAACATGTCATCCGCAGTGCGGCTTATCCGGTTTGGGTTAATGCTGCTTGCCGGGTCTTTTGGCATTTACGGTATTTTGGTAGGAAGTATTCCTATTCTTGTCCATCTTGTGTCTTTAACCTCTTTTGGAATTCCGTATTTTTTGCCGGTAGCTCCGTTAAGCCCCAACAATATGCGGGATGTGTTCATTCGATTGCCATGGCCGAAAATGAAAAAGCGCCCCTCATACATCAATATTGAAAATCAAATCAGGCAAGCTTCTGTTCCCGAAAAAGGGAAAACTAAAAAATAGGAGAATGCCCTATGCGTCGTATTTTGCTGGCCATTTTTGCAGCTACGATCTGTTTATTACAGATAGGATGCTGGAACCGTACAGAGTTGAATGAGCTTGGCATTACCGCGGCCACTGGGCTTGACCGGGTAGGTGATGAGTGGGTGGTTTCCTACCAGATTATCGTGCCTACAGTCACAGGAACTGGCCAAGGCGGAGGTGGCGGCGGAGGCCAACCCAATGTGTTTGTTTTCAGCACAAACGGAAAATCGATCCGCGAAGCGGGGGACCTTGGATACATGGAGAACCCGCGGCGGCTGTATTTTGCTCATAACGAAATTCTGGTCATCGGGAGGACGGCCGCCGAACAAGGCATTGATCAAATTCTGGACCTTTATTTCCGGAATATCGACGCGCGTGAGACGGTTCTGGTTGCTATTACGGACGAGACGGCAGCTGATATCTTGCGAAAAATGGTGCCTCCCGAGAAGATCCCGGGTTCGGCGTTGTCCGATATCTTACGCAAGGAAAGCAATTTTTCTTCCTTTTTTCCTGTGGTGAGGGTTTACCAGCTGGCTCAAAAAATCGTATCAGATTCGCAAGCGGCAGGGGTGCCGGAGATTCATGTGACAGACGGAAACGCAAAAGCGCTCGAATCGCTGGATGTCAACAAAACAACATCGCCACCCGTAAAAATGAAGATCGACCGCCTTGGCGTATTCCATCGCGATAAGCTCGTCGGCTGGCTCGACCGCAAGCAAAGCTATGGCATTTCCTGGCTGACAAATCAGGTGAAAGGGAGTACGGTTCCTTTTACTTGCCCCAAAACATCGAACACGGACCAAAAAATAAAGGGCTCGATCCGTTTGTCAGGCGCCAAAACGAAAGTGACCCCTATAAAGGAAGGGGATCATTACACGATGAAGATTCAGACCCAGACCAGAGGCGATTTGCTGGAATATATGTGCGACCAAGATCCGTCCAAGCCTGAGACGATTATTGCCATTCAAAAACAAATCAGTGAGGCGATCATTGATGCGATAAATTCAGGCTGGGAGGCTTCAAGAAAAATGCATGTCGACCTGCCTGGATTCGCCAATAAGGTCCACCGAAAGTATCCGAAGGATTGGAAGAAGATTAAGGACGATTGGGAGAAGGACTTGAATTCCGTTAAGCTGGACATTCAAGTCAAGGTTAAGGTACAGCGACCTGGATTATTTAAAAAATCGTTCGATATGCTGCTGAACAAAAAGGGATCAGATGGGGAATAGCGCGTTAGGAAGAAGGTAGTCAAGATGAACCCGCGAAAAACAAGACTTGCAGAATTTATATCCGCCTTTACCTTGTTCGAAATCGGAAGCACGACGTTGTTCCAAATTGGCGCCGAGGCGAAACAGGATGCATGGCTTGCGATGACCCTTGCGGCATGTGTCGGTTTTTTGCTGCTGATGCTGCACCTTGCCATATTCAAGCGTGATCCAAAACGGGATCTGTTCGAGTTATGCCGGCATTATTTTGGTAAGGTGCTGGGTAACCTGGCAGTCATCATTTTCGGAGCCTATTTTGCCTATGAAGCTTCCCGAAATTTGCGGGACGTCGGGGAACTGGCCGCCTACATGCTGCTTAACCGGACGCCTTTGTTCATTATTATGCTTCTATGCATTCTGGTCATAGCGAACATTATTCGATACGGGCCCCATGCTGCTTTTTTACTGATGCTTGTATTACTTCCGTTCATTGTGTTTAGTTACTTTCTTCTGATTTCGATGATCTTTGGCGTAGGCCTGCCAAAATTGGAAAATATGGAGCCTATTTTGGAAGATGGGCTTGGGCCTGTCTTAAAGGTCGTTCCGGATATCATTTCTTTCCCGTTTGCCCAAACTGTGCTGTTTCTCGTTTTTTTTCCCATGGTGAGGGAGGAGAAGGGGATCGAAAAATCCATGCTCATCGGATATACATCGGTCGCGATCTTCTTGATCTTGGTCAACCACATGAACGTGCTCGTTTTGGGAACTAAGCTGGCCGATACGGTATCCTTTCCGCTGCTGCAAGTTGTTCAATTGATTGAGCTGGCCGAAATATTTGAACGAATGGACATCCTGTTTGTCCTTGTCTTGTTTATCGGTTTAGGTGCGAAGCTGCTATTTTTCTATATGGGGGCGGTAAAAGGCTTCTCTAACCTGACCAGAACATCCTTTAAAAAATGGATACTTCCCATCGGAATTGCTATATACGCATTGTCCTTTGCTTCTCCTAACTTCACCCATCATTTATGGGTGGGAATTAGCGTCGTGTTAAAATATTACCCGATTATACAAATCGGCCTTCCGGCGTTGTTGTTCATTGTCATGCTGGTTCGAAATAAGCAGAGGACAAGGGAGGAGGAGCAAATGGATAACAGTTAGTGGATGTCATCGTCAGCGAGGGACTTCATTTCCCTTTCCGCGTCATTTCAGCAAGCTGATTCCACTGCTCATCAGTGAGCTCCATGAGGTCATTGAACTGTCCGGCGCCTTTCAGCCATTCTCCACCGTCGATGGTCACCACCTCGCCGTTGATGTAGCCTGCTGCATCCGAAAGGAGAAACGCCGCTAAATCAGCCAATTCCTCCGGTTTTCCCGTTCGCCCCAAGGGGACACGCCCTAGCATTTTTGATTCAAGCTCTGGAGTAGGGGAGAGCCTAGACCAGGCTCCTTCCGTTGGAAAAGGGCCAGGGGCGACGGCCACTTGACGAATTCCATATGGTGCCCATTCAACGGCTAACGAACGGGTCAAGGCCAAAACCCCTGCTTTGGCGGCGGCAGAAGGAACGACATATCCGGAGCCACTCGAGGCATATGTAGTAACGACGTTAAGCATCGTTCCTTGAAGGCCTTGCTCGATCCACCTTTTGCCTACCTCAAGAGTCATATAAAACGTTCCGTGCAGTACAATGCCCAATACCGCATCGACGGCACGTGGGGAGAGTCTTTCCGTAGGGCTTATAAAATTACCCGCGGCATTGTTGACCAAACAATCGATTCGACCGAAACGCTGTTCCGTCCCCTCAATAAATTGCCGAATTTGTTCAGGATCTCTTACGTCGCAGCACTGGAAGAACACCTCGCGGCCATTTGCTCCCATTTCCTCAGCGGCTGTTCTCAATTTGTCCTCACGCCGACCACATATGGCGATTTTGGCACCAAGCTCTAGAAATCGTTCACCCATAGCACGTCCAAGGCCCGTGCCCCCGCCGGTAATTACGACTACCTTATCCTGTAGCAAGTCATTTGTAAACGTTCCCATTTTAGCTCGCTCCTTATTATTAATATGAGGATTTCACGGTAAGTTACTCGTAGTAACTATACAAAATGATAACTATTCTATTCGCTATATCTGGTAATTAATCCTCTTAACGGTAAAACAAAATCCGCATAGGCGAAGAAAGCCCATGCGGATTTTTAATAGAATTTGCTTCTTTTAATTATTTCACGGAGTCGGTGTCGGTATACCCAACCGGTTTAGCTATCCATTCATCGGCTTCCGGCTCAATGTCAACACCCTTTTTCATTTTTTCTTTCTCCATCATGGAATCGCCTTGTCGGTCCATTTTGTTGCGCAGTTTTGACTCGTCGCGGAGTTGTTGTCCATTCTGATGTTCCATGTTCTTCCTCCTTGGTTGTCACAGTTGATGTGTTAATTTACTTTACTTATAGTTTCCCGAATCAGACATTTACAATCATATTGTTTAGCACAAACGAAAACGGTTTATATTTATTTATTATTGTAATAAAATACAATTGAAGGACATCCTTGCTATTTCATATCCGACGACGTAAGTTGATTTGCACTACGATTACGAGGAGGAATGATGATGCAACAGACCAGGAAATACGCTGTAGCACCGGTAAGCAAGTTAAAAAGGATTTGTCTTCTTACGCTTTGTCTCGTAGTGTTGGGTTCAATGGGGTTCGTCGTACCGGCTGAGCGAGCCTCTGCGGCCGGGGAGTTAAAGCCGTTTCCGCAGCAAGTGAGCTATCCAGGAATCATTAAGCCAAGTCACGTAACTCAGGAGGCTATGAACCAATCGGTCTCCACCTACTATGATTACTGGAAGAAGACCTACTTGAAGAACAATTTGACTTCGTTGCCGGGCGGTTATTACGTGAAAGGTAACATTACTGGAGACCCGGATGGTTTCACTGCGCTTGGTTCTTCCGAAGGACAAGGGTACGGCATGATTATTACGGTACTGATGGCCGGATATGATGCTAACGCCCAATCGATTTATGACGGGCTGTTTAAAACGGCTCGGGCTTACAAAAGCTCAGGCAATCCGAATCTGATGGGGTGGGTCGTTGCAGATAGCAAATCTGCCCAAGGGCATTTTGGTTCCGCCACCGATGGAGATTTGGACATTGCTTACTCCCTGATCCTGGCGCATAATCAATGGGGTTCGAGCGGCACAATTAACTATTTGCAGGAAGCCAAGAAAATGATTACGGACGGAATCAAAGCGAGCTATGTGACGAACGGGTACCGTCTTAATCTTGGAGACTGGGATTCCAAAACTGCACTTAATACTCGTCCTTCCGATTGGATGCTCAGCCATCTGCGGGCCTTCTACGAAGTGACCGGCGATGAAACATGGATTCATGTAATCGATAACCTTTATACGGTTTACCAGCAATTTAGCGATTCTTACTCTCCAAACACTGGGTTAATCTCAGATTTTGTTGTCAACAATCCTCCTAAGCCCGCTCCAGAATGGTATCTCGATGAATTTAAGGAAACAAATATATACTACTACAATGCCAGCCGCGTTCCGCTGCGTATCATCATGGATTACGCTTTATACGGTGATCCTCGGGGCAAAGCGATAGCGGATAAAATGGCGTCTTGGATCAAGAGTAAGACCGGCGGTGTACCAGACAAAATTAAAAACGGCTATAAGCTGGATGGAACTGCCGTCGGCGACTATTCCACAGCCGTATTTGTCTCTCCGTTCATATCGGCAGGGACGTCAAACAGCAACAACCAAGCCTGGGTCAATGCCGGCTGGGATTGGATGAAGAATAAGAAAGAGGACTATTTTAGCGATACCTACAATTTGCTCAATATGCTGTTCATCTCTGGAAACTGGTGGAAGCCTGGTGGCGAACAGGTGCCTACTTCGCCAAATTTGGCACTGAACAAGCCCGCTGTATCTAGTTCGGTGGAAGGTGTCGGATTTGAGCCGGAAAAAGCATTTGACGGCAATAATATGACAAGATGGGCGAGCCGAGAAGGCACCGATCCGGAGTGGATTTATGTAGATTTGGGAACTGTTCGGCAAGTCACAGGGGTTAAGCTGAAATGGGAAGATGCTTTTGCTAAGCAGTATAAAATTCAGGTTTCAACGGAAGCTTCCAATCCAGGACAGTGGACAGACGTATACACTGCGTCAAATGGAGATGGGGGCATCGATGAAATTACGCTCTCGCCCAAGTCGGCAAGATATGTACGAATGTACGGCATAGAGCGGGGGACACCTTACGGATATTCCTTGTATGAATTTGAAGTAACCGGACCTTCAGCTCCGTAAAACCGGTAGATAACAAAAATACGCGAGTCATGAGGCAGCTGCCACATGCACTCGCGTTTTTTTGCTCTAGATCATCAGAATTTCTCGAATTTCCTGCTCTGTCAGGGAGGATATAGATTCCTGCCCAGGCTGAAGGACTTCCTCTACCAGGTTTTTCTTCTTCTGCTGAAGCTCATACATTTTGTCTTCAACTGTACCTTGCGCGACTAGCCGGATGACTTGAACGATATTTTTCTGCCCGATTCGATGGGCACGGTCTGCTGCTTGCTGTTCAACGGCCGGGTTCCACCACAAGTCATACAGAATAACCGTGTCCGCTCCGGTCAGATTAAGTCCGGTACCGCCAGCTTTAAGCGAGATTAGGAATAGATCACGTTCGCCATCGTTGAACCTATTGCATAGCTCCACCCGCTCTGCACCTGGTGTTTTGCCGTCCAAATAAAAGAATGAAACCCCTTGATAGCCTAATTCCCGGCCAATTAGATTCAGCATTTCTGTGAATTGTGAAAAGACCAGTACGCGTTTTCCGGCGCTTCGGCATTCCTCAAGCATTTCCATCAGCTGATCGAACTTTGCCGAGCCACCGTCGTAGCCTTCGATAAATAGGCTGGGGTGGCAGCATAATTGGCGAAGCCTGGTCAAGCCGGCTAAAATACGAATTCGGTTTTTTTGGAAATCGTTATCGTTCAAATGCTTTAGGGTATCCTGTTGCAGCTTCGCCAAATAAGCTAGATAGAGCTTTTTTTGCTCCGGCAACATATCCGAAGCCTGTAGCGATTCGATCTTTTCCGGCAGTTCCTTCAGAACATTCGCTTTTAACCGGCGAAGCATGAAAGGGCGGATCCGTTTTGCCACCGCTTCTCGAGACAGTTCGTTAAACGCTTTGCGGCTTGGAAACAACTCGGGAAACACAACACTGTATATAGACCATAGCTCTTCCAGCGAATTCTCGACCGGCGTACCGGTAAGCGCAAAACGGTATTTTGCCTGAATGCTTTTGACCGCCTGCGCGGTCTGAGTAGCGTAATTTTTGAAGCTTTGGGCCTCATCCAAAATAAGCGTATGGAAGTTTAGCTCAGCAAACTGCTCAATATCCCGCCGCAACAAGGGGTATGAGGTGATGATCACATCGGCTTCCGCAGTGTCCCGCAATGCGCGTACCCGCTCTGCCTTACTGCCATCCGCAATAATGGCTCTTACATCAGGAGCGAATTTAATTAGTTCATTTCGCCAATTATAAACGAGCGAAGCAGGTGAAACCACCAATGCCGGCAGCCCTAGCGAGCGAATCTCCTGCAGCATGGAAACGAGGAAAGCAATGCTTTGCAGCGTTTTGCCTAGCCCCATGTCATCGGCCAAAATACCGCCGAATCGATAGTTGGCGAGCGTCCGCAGCCACTGGTAACCGTATGCCTGGTAGTCCCGAAGTACGGGAACCAATGCTTCCGGAATTTCAAAATCCAAGTTATCGGGATGTTGGAGATTTTGAAGCAGCTGGCGGAATGATTTTCCGAGTCTAACGGCGCTTCCCGGCTCGTGATTGTCTTTGACATGAAGTCCTCGTGTCACAGGGAGCCTAAACTGCGGGCCTTTGAGCTCGTTTGGTTGAATTCCAAATTCATTCATCAGCCGGACGATCTCCTGAAATTCAGAGCTTTCCAGCGGCATTAACGATCCGTTTGGCAAGCGGTGATACTTTCGTTTCTCTTCAAGAGACTTCAGTAACCCGCGTATTTCCGATTCTCCGATCCCTTTCATATCAAAGCGAAATTCGAGCCAGTCTGTTCGCTCATCCAATTCGACGGAAATTTTGGGCGGCGCAAGATCCGTCAGCAATCTTACCTTAACCGCGGAAGTAGCATATATTTCTAACAACTTCTCCAGTTCAGGCATAACATGAGCCAAAAACTCATATTCCGCTTCTTCAACGTCAAGGTAGTAGCCGCTCTCGGTCTTCACGAATGAGCTGTTTTCCATGAGTTCGAGTATTTCGCGTTCACGTTCTCCATCTCTGAGCAAAATGCGGTCTGTCCCTCGCTGCGGACCATGACCTTCTAGCGGATTAAAAACGATATCCCCGTATTGAAACTCTAGTCCAGCCAGCAGCCGGTCCTTGACTCGATCCAGGTAAAGCTTGGCCCGCAGCGAGGTTCGAACCATGCGATTCGCAATGGAATTCTCGATCTGTACATTGCCCAGCTTCATAAGGCCTGGAAGTACTTTTTCCACAAAGGGTTCAATTTGTTCGGAGGATATCTTGATATGCTGTTTTCGGGCCGCAGCCAGCATATGCTTCATTTCCGCAAGCTGCTTGCACTTTTCAGTCGATTGTTTGATCAGCTTTCCTTCCGCAACGACCACCCCGTAAGACTCCATCACAATGATGTCATCCAGACCGCGAGCGCTGAATTGAAAGCTGCCTTCTTCCATTTCACCTAGCTCAAAATGAAGTGGGTTAGACTCCTCGGAAAGGATTAGCTTGGGCCAGGTTTGTCCGTCCTTTTCTAATTGCACAGAAGGGGCTTTTAAGAGTAAAGGAAGCAACTGTTCCCAATAGTATGGTGGAATCGGAAGCGTCCGGTCACTGTTTCCATGGTGCCTAGAAGCTGCAAATCCGGCAATGGTTTCCTGGTACATTTGCTCGTTTCGATATATATCAATCAACAGCTGTATAATATTATGATCTACAGGTAAAAAGCCGTACTGCTCCGGATCATAGGAGAAATGGTTGGTGAAAATGTAAGGTTCACCGCGATCGACTTTATCTAGAAAACCTCGAATATTTTTCACAATGTATAGTCGTTTAGATCCAACTTTCATTTCGATTCCAAACATGTACTTGCGGTAGCTGTAAGGAAGCGGGCGAAGTATAAACTCAGCCTCGAGCGGTGTTCTAAGGTCGAATCTCCCACCGGCAAGGGTTGTCCGATGAGGATTATCATTAAACAGTCCGATCATATCCCTTGTCAGCCAAATATCCCGTGAGGAAGCTTCATTAGCTCTATGTTGTAATGGCATGATTTTGGACTGATTCGAATCCATGAGCTCCTGGGCATCATCTTGTTGCGTGTGAAGCGGCGAGGAGTAGGAGCGAACCGGTGCTTTGCCATTCTGAAGCATATCATGAATTCCTAAAAGGACTGCTGCAATATGCTTGCAGTAATTGTTGTAGGAGTAGAAGGCAGGACAATTACACTCGGCATGAACGTCTCCGTGCTGGTCTACCTGCGCTGAAACATGGTAATGGCCTGTACCTGTTACTTCGGCCTCATACATGCAGGAACTATGGTCGATATGGGTAAAGTTTACTTTCCCAGTACGATAGTAGGCTTCTCCTCGTTCATATGAAATTCGTCCGCACAGCAGCTTAATGACTCGCTGAGTCAGTTGGAAACTCATCGTTATTCCTTTTCCTTTCCGAAACAAATAAATGCAGCTTATCGGGAGCAATAAACATCTACTTCACCTATGATAACAGAAGTCAGCGGATTGGAAAAACGATGTTGGCAAGAGAGAATGGTTATCAGATATACTGAGTTTCATTTCCGGAGCAGAGCAGTTTCTCGACTTTATCGAGAACGAGGTAAAACCGAATATCGAGCAGGAACTGCCGATTAATCGTCGCCGTCAAACTTTGACGTGTTGAACATTGCTGCTTTGCAGGTGAAAACCATCTGTCAGTCATATAAAATATTGGTATTAGCTCTGAACTCTTTGGGTGTTATCCCCACTTTCCTTTTGAATACTTGAATAAAATAACTTGGTGAATTAAAACCACACTCTAATGATATTTCTTGAACATTTTGAATGGTATAACTTAACAAGCGTTTGGAAGCCTCCACACGATGCTGTAGCAAGTATTCAATGGGCGAACAACCCAACAAAGAGTGAAAGCACCGGGCTGCTTCACTTTTACTGATGTTGGCTGAATGCGAAATATCCTGCAGTGATACTTCATTCATATAATTTTGATGAATAAAAGTCAGCATGTTTTGCAATCGTACTTGGTACTGCACATCCTTTTGGGTTTGAGTGACTCTTGGGATTTGATCGAGATGTTGGTATATATTTTGCCAAATTTGATTCAAATTGCACTGCACTTGCATTTCGAAACAAGTTTCCTCCAGATGATCAGCATTCAGATGTATATCGGGAAAATCACCAAAGGGACTTTCCAGGCCATATTGTTGTAACAAGGCAAAGATAGACGAGAGCTTAATTAAAATTTCTTTGTGCCAATGGACGTCGGCATATAGAACAAAATAAGGCAAGTCCACGTTAGCAAGGATCGGCCGGACATACTTTTGATAGATGGTGCTTGTAAGTGGTGCAATCATCTCTGCTGAGAACACAATGTTAGGACATTTACATCTGTCGCTTTCATGGATCTGTTCAAATGAATGTAATGTATTCCCGCTAACAAAAATGCCGTCTCCTGGATTCAATTCGAGGAATTGATTACCGATTTGAACTCTCAGGGGACCGCCTTGTGCGATGAAGAATTCCGGCTCGAAGTGCCAGTGCAGGGGAAACTTTTGGTTTTCAAATTTGTATAGCTCATCAACATAGAATTGAATGGGGAAATCGGTTTGTCCATGTTGAATCTTTTCATAGAGCGTATGGTCAAGGTGCAAGATGTCTGTGATCAAATTTGAAACCTCCAGATTGGGAATATCGTTACATAATTAGAGAAGAAAATACATTAATCTTCAAGAGTACGGTGATATAATTTTATCTTGTAAAACATAAAAATGATAGTTTCATGTTTCGCATGGATGGATTGTTTACTTCAAGTGCAGAAACGCACAGGGACCAGGAGGGCTTATGAATATCGAAGAGATAAAGAAAATGATTAATTCCGGTGACATGTATGATGATGCCGGGACAGATGTATCCGCACTTAGAGCGCATACGATTTCAGAATGTCGGAAGTACAATCATAAAGTCAATGTCAATAATGATTACGACATGTCCATCTTGAAAGAGTTGTTTGCTGAAGTGGGAGAAAACGTATACATTGAGTCTAATTTTCGGTGTGAATTTGGCTTTAATATTTCCATTGGCAATGATGTTTATATCAACCATGACATGATTATTCTCGATTGTAACGAAGTGAAAATTGGCAACGATGTGTATATTGGTCCCAGAGCCGGATTATATGGGGCCAATCATGCGGAAGATCCTTTTGAACGTGCAGATAAAGGGGTGTATTCGGCGCCAATCATTTTGGAAGACAAGGTATGGCTAGGCGGAGACGTTAAGATTACGCAAGGGGTGACCATTGGTAAAAATAGCATCATCGGAGCAGGGAGTGTCGTGACTAAAGATATTCCACCGAATTCTATCGCTGCTGGGGTTCCGTGTAAAGTCATCCGACCGGTCCAATTCTCTGACAATCCATGGAGAAGATCCGCTGAATAGATCTAGCGGAAGTCGAAGAAACGCATTTCGGCAGTATAGTCTAAGCGATTAATTTAGATGATGTACCCGAATCACATTTAATTAATTTCATTAAGCTAAAGAGAAACTTTAGTTCAATGAAAACAGCGACAGTCCAGGACTTTATTTTCTTGTCCATGGCAGTCGCTGTTTCAATTTCAAGGGTCAGTCTAAAACTAATTTTTTGGAGACTGACGATACGGCAACTCGAAAATCCGCGTGGAATATAGAATTCCAGTCTAATGTAGTGTAGCGCTTAGAAAAATGTAAATGAGCCCATCACCGTAATTTGGAAGTTTCTTAATTCCAATTTTACATGGCAATGGGCTATTTATGTTTAGTGTAAGGCAGTGTAAGATACTGTCGTTTATAAGACATCGTCATCTGCTAACTCATCCGCTTGGCGTTCGTAATCTTCTAAATTAGCTGGGATCTTTAGTCTTACTTTGTCGCCATCAAGGGTTACTCCCATTTTGCTCGCGTGTTTGAAAGGATCATACGGTTCATTGTTTTTAAGGCATGAGTATAAAACTTGGGCAATCTTACCGCATACATGCCCTATTGCTTTTCTCTTCGCCATTCCTCGATCAACTAATCGCTTATAGTAAACACGAAAACTATTTTCACTTATTTTTGGAGATATTAGTAGCAAAGTCATTAAGAATAGAACTCTACGAGTATCTCTAACACCCTCGTATGTCTGCCTACTCTTAAAAACGGATGTGCCCGAGATTTTATTCTCCGCAGCTACACCAAGGTACTTTTTAAGCTCTAAATATGTTGAGAAACGTTCAATATCACCAATAGCGCCGATAAATGTACAGGCCATAGATTCACTCATGATAGGGAAGGACATAAGTATCTTTGTATAAGGATGAGGTTTATATCCTTTTTCTTTATCACCATAAAGCAGGGAAGCTATCTGTTTATCCATGCTTTTTATCGCTTCATCTATACGCAAAGCTTCTTCAATTAGCCACGTTTGTCGTTCAGCTAGGTGTGGAATGTTCAAGGCTAATGTGTTGGGTAACAGTTCTGCCAAGGTCATAGAGGCTTTTGTAGCAGTAGTTTTTGCACCAATTGTTATTAGAGTTTGCCTAAGTTCATCCTGAGTTATCTTGGCCATTTCTTGCGCTGTAGGATACTTCAGAGCTAATTTGAGGACACTTAACGCACCTGTTTTTTTAAAAGCTCGTTTTAGTTCAGGATTGGTTACAGAAAATAATTGCTGGACTTGATTCTTACGTCTCGTTAATTGAGTAGTAAGTAACCAGCGATCCCTAGTTAATGTGCGGTATAAAACCTGCTCTGCACTTGCTGGACGAACTATTCGCACCGAACGCATATCAGGATGAAGGGTTTTGTGCCATCCCATATAGGCCATAATTCTAGCATCAATTTCATCGGATTTTTCATTAAGTCCTAGCTGGCGTTCACGAAAATCCTTTACAGCTTTATTTTCAACCTGATATATTGAATAGCCTCGATCTAATAGAACTCGAACAACTAAATATGAATAATGCCCACCAGTTTGTTCCAGTAATATAAAAAAATCCTGGGGTTTATACCCGAATTGTGCTTGAATATCTTCTAAAGCATGGATAAACTTTGTAATCCCTTGGCTATCCGAGTTAAACTTCATTGTTTTACTGCGTTTCCATTCCTTCTCACTGCGGAACTTTTCAAATGGAATGCAAGCAGCAACATGGAAATCCGAACCAATATCTATTCCAACATAGAAGGGATAAAAAGCTCTTGAGTTGTCTTGGTCTTCAATAATGCTCGTATCCGTAAGCATAAAATTATTCAACTTATGATCACCTATTCGAATCATTTGCACCAGATTAACCAGGTTTTCTTAAGAGCTCCGCAATGGGCCCAATGTAGCATGTCAGGTTTTAGATTCGGTGCATTACCCATAATAAACTGAGAGGTCGAGAATCCGCCTCAATAACTTTAAAGGGCTTCTATTAAGTTCTTTCGACAGAAGGAAACAATTTCCTGCTTTCTCTGTTAAGTTCTTTGTTTTTCTATGCAAAAAAAACCTGTCATTTCGACAGGTTGAATAATCATCAAAGGTGCAGCGCCAAAAACATGGAGCGCCTCATTTCTGTTAAAGAAGTCCAGGAGGATGTCCTGCCGGCTCCAAACCTTTTCTGGGCGGTTGTTCCCTGAGAGGTCACTGCACAATTATATATACGCCTATTAGGGGCTAATTCCTTCTAAATATCGTACCAGTTACCACAAATACTTTATAGAAGTCTTTCTAAGCTCCACATTAGACTCAGAGGTTAACTGGTACTAATGTATTTTAGCATGTTGCTCAAAAGTGGTAAAAGCCAATTTATTGAGCTAACGTTATTTGGCGAGTGGACTCCAATACTTACAACATTACAGCAATTTGAATACGAAGTAACAATAACGATGTTATTCCTCTTTAATCTTAAACCATTGACCCGAAGCTTGGATTATATTCCAAAGTTTCTCCGGAAGCTCAAGCTCACTTACTTTTGAAGTCTTAATCACTGTCTCAATTTCATCTTCTTTTCCATTCTGAACCTTTTTAACCCAGTCTGGATTCATGATTAACGCATGACCAACCGCTGCTAAGGGTAGACCCTTATTTAATGCTGTTGCAACTTCATCCGGAGTTACCATAGAACCAGCAGCCATAACAGGAACTCTGCCGTTAACTCTTTCCAAAATCAATTCAAGCCGCGTTTTTCCATCTTCACTGCCTCGCGGTTTTGAAGATATATCATCGAGCGAAGCATGGATGTAATCCAAACCCTGTTCAACTAGACGGTCAATTAATTCATAGGCTTCTTCCATTCCATAACCGCCTTGTTCTTCAGGAGAAATTCTGTATCCGAAAATAAACGGTTTTGTTGCATGTTTATTAATCGTATTTTTAATTACCTTAACTACTTCCAATGGAAAACGCAAGCGATTTTCCATTGATCCCCCCCATTGATCCTCACGTCGGTTGTAGAAAGGAGAGAAGAAGTTTTGGATTAAAAACCCATGTGCGCCATGAACTTCAACACCATCAAAACCAGCTTCAATAGCTCGTCTGGTTGTTTCTCCAAAAGCAAGTATCACTTCCAATATTTCATCGTGTGAAAGCTCTCTAGGTAATACTGACGGAGCAAATGCTGTAGCTTCAGTCTCTACAGCGCTTGAACTTACGACATCTCCATTTGGTGTTAAGTCCGGTAGTGCTTTGTTACCTGCGTGGAAAATCTGAAGTAACACTGGAGCTCCACCGCTTTTCGCCGCATCCGCCAATTTTCGTAAGCTCGGAATAAATTTATCATCATAAGCTGCGAATTCATTTGTAAAACCTATACCGTTTGGTTGGACATGTGTACACCCGGTTATAACCAGACCTATGCCATTCACTCTTTTTCTATAATATTTCACTTCATCTTCTGAAACCGTGTAATCGTCATTACTAGCCCAAGTGGTCATAGGTGCCATAACGATACGATTTCTAAGGGTTATTCCATTTCTGAATGTTAAGGATTCAAACAGGTTGTTATACTTTGCGTGCATTCTCTAGCCTCTTTCAAATTATTTTGACAAACTAATTGTTATCTTTAGTTAAAGCGTTTATTCGCATTCCATTACCAGTTGATGAGCGCTCACAACATTGGTACAATGACAGCGTAATGTATTCGAGTAACTCGAAG
The DNA here is from genome assembly GCF_042678945.1 of Paenibacillus puldeungensis. NCBI lineage: Bacteria > Bacillati > Bacillota > Bacilli > Caryophanales > Paenibacillaceae > Paenibacillus > Paenibacillus puldeungensis. The sequence continues at coordinate 84,580 of NZ_JBHTLM010000018.1, forward strand.
TCAATAGTAAGGAGGTAGATATTTTGAATCAGTCATTACATGAACCTAAGTATACAGTGAAAGATGTTTCTGAAATAACTGGTCTTACAAAACATACGATTCGATACTATGATGATCAACAATTAATTCCTTTTAGTTCAAGGAATAACAGAAACAATCGCTTATTCTCTGATCATGATCTGGATTGGTTGCGGATGGTGCATTGCTTTCGTATTTCTGGATTGCCTATTTCCGAGGTCAAACATTACATTGTCATGTGTTTGCAAGGTGATGAGACAATTCCTGAAAGGGCTGAGCTTATTGCAAAACAAGAAAAAGAACTAGAAGCGAAAATACATGAATATAACCTTCAATTAAAGCACATAAAAGAGAAGAAGGCTTACTACGCAAGTGTCTTGGCTGGCCAATTAGATGATACCTGGAATCCAGTCAACAACAACCCAGAATGTGGAGAGAAGTACGATATACCGGAACATATCCAATCAGCGTCTAAAGCTCATGCATGACCTTTAGAAGATAGTCTACGGCTTCGAGTACACTCGAAGTCAATTTTTTTGTGTATTTAATTTTTGACGGTATTCCGTCAACCTGCCCGTTTAATAAAAAGAACGCTCCCGCGCCTTCGCTTGGGATACGTCCTCCTCATAATATTCCATTTCCAATTACCTATTAAAGAACGTACGCGGGTAGCATGTAGTGCTTAAACAGGGGACTTATCTTAACCTAAGCACTAAGAAAATACTTTATTTTCTTCTGACAGTCCGGACGGTTCGATTTATATTGAGTGAGCTCGTGGATAAGGAGTAAGGTTCGGGGATACTAAGGTGGTGTTATCTAGTCAGAGATGGTTTTTGAGGGGTATGGTGCTTTGACGGAAGTTACTATATAATTTTTAGCGAACTGAAATTCTGATAAGTGGGGTACAACATGGCTGCAATTGATGTACGTGATTTGCGCAAGACGTTTAAAGTGCAAAAAAACCGCGAAGGCCTGAAAGGGGCCTTTCTTGATTTATTTAGAAGAGAGTATAACGAAGTAGCCGCCGTGAAAGACATTACCTTTCAAATTCCGCAAGGGGAGATATGTGGCTATATTGGGGAGAACGGAGCCGGTAAATCCACGACCATTAAAATGCTCACCGGCATATTAGTTCCAACCTCAGGGCATATTTCCGTTGCTGGATTCGTTCCACATGCTGAGCGTGAAAAGTTCGTGCAGCATATCGGCGTCGTATTCGGACAGCGCAGTCAGCTATGGTGGGACATCGGCGTGATCGAGTCATTTGAGCTGCTACGCAAGGTGTACCGCGTGCCGCAGGCCGCCTACAAGAAGCGGCTGGACGAACTAATAGAGCGGCTTCAGCTTCAGGATTTGCTGAACCGCCCGGTTCGGAAGCTCAGCCTGGGCCAGCGGATGCGCTGCGAGCTGGTGGCTGCGCTCTTGCACAATCCCTCAATTGTTTTTCTGGACGAACCAACGATCGGCCTGGACATTGTTGTTAAGTCGGAAATTCGTGATTTTCTGAGAGACATGAACAGAGAATATGGGACAACGATTCTGCTAACAACACACGACCTGCAGGATATCGAAGCCTTATGTTCGCGCGTTATTATGCTGGATGATGGACAAATTATCTATGACGGCGGGCTGGAAGAGCTGAAAAACCGCTGGGGGACCGGCAGAGAGGTACTGTTCCAATTCGGAACGGCGACGAAGCTCGAACGGCTGCATGCGCTGACCGGGGCTTTGCCTGTTGTATGGACAGCAGAGAATGATCTGAATGCCAAGGTGTGGATTCCGCTCGACATTGGCGTGTCCGAGGTGCTTGGACAAGTCGTCGGGAAAACGGATATCACCGACATAAAAATCATAGAAACGAACACCGACGATATCGTTCGCAGCATTTACCAGTCGGGTTCGGCTGAAAAGATGGTGGATGGGGAGACCCATAGCCGCGAAGGTGCGGTGGTCCATGTCTAGCCAATTTGGAGCTTATTTCGACTTTATTCGTATCCGATTTTTAACGATGCTGGCTTATCGAATTAACTATTACTCCGGCATACTGATTTACACGCTGAATATTGGGGTGTATTACTTCACATGGAAAGCGATTTATGGCGGGGGAGGGGAGCTTGGCGGTTTTACGGCTACGCAAATGACAACATATGTCGCGGTGTCCTGGATGGCTCGGGCTTTCTACTTCAATAACTTGGACCGTGAGATTTCGACGGACATTCGCGACGGCAGCATCGCCATTCAGTTTATCCGCCCTTATAATTACGTAATCGTTAAAATGATGCAAGGCTTAGGGGAAGGGATGTTCCGCTTCCTGATGCTGATGATTCCTGGTATGGCGATTTCAATGCTGCTCTTTCCGGTTCAATTGCCGAGTTCACTGGGCGCTTGGGCGGGTTTTCTCATCATGCTGGTGTTTAGCTTCCTAATTAACTCTCAGTTGAATGTGATAACTGGGCTTACGTCATTTTTTGTGGAAAACAATGAAGGCTTTATGCGGATGAAACGCGTCGTTGTCGATCTGTTCTCGGGTCTGATTATCCCAATCAGTTTATTCCCTTCATGGCTGAGCAATATCATGTCATACCTGCCGTTTCAAGCTATCACCTATTTGCCAGGCTCCGTATTTACTGGGCGGGTTCAAGGTACTTCCATATGGAGCGTGCTCGGGATTCAGGTGTTATGGTTTATGCTGTTATTACTTCCGATGATTTGGCTGTACCGGGCTTCCCGGCAGCGGCTGTTTGTTCAGGGGGGGTGAGAGCATGTACTATTTAGGATTGATCGGTGAATATTTAAAAAACTATATGAAGACCAGATTGACCTACCGTGCGGACTTCTGGGTAGAGGTCATCTCGGACCTGCTGTTTCAGGCAACAAACCTGATCTTTATCTTTGTCATATTTATGCATACAGACAGCTTAGGCGGGTGGAACGAAAGCGAAGTGGTCTTCGTATACGGCTTTTTTATGGTCCCATTTGGAGTATTTAGCTGTTTTGTGAACCTATGGGGATTTAGTGAGCGTTATATTGTCAAAGGGGAGATGGACCGGATTATGACCCGACCGGCACATCATCTGTTCCAAATTTTTTTGGAAAATGTAGACCCACCAGCGTTGGTTGGATCAGTAATCGGTGTCATCATCATGGGCATTAGTGGGGGACAACTCGGGCTGGCTATGGAATGGTGGACCATTCCGGCCTTTATCATCTTCACGATCAGCGCGGTCGCCATTTACACGGGAATTTATACAGCGCTCACTTCGCTATCTTTTTATTCGGATGCGCCTACCGGTATTTTGCCGCTGATGTACAATGTCCAGGGATACGGTCGATATCCCGTCACCATTTATAACCGGGCGATACAGGTGCTGTTAACCTGGATACTACCGTTCGCTTTTGTCGGCGTCTACCCGGCTTCGCTATTTCTAGAGCGGGAGGAGATGCGAACGATGGCATTCCTGACCCCGGTGGTTGGCGGTGTATTTCTCACAATCGGCTTAATCGCATGGAACCATGGCGTGAAGCGTTATAGAGGTGCAGGCTCTTAGGAAAAGAATGACGATTAATAAGAGAAGGCTGCCCAGGTCATGAAGACCTTGGGCAGCCTTTGATTTTGCTTCCAGAAGTAGCATGTTTATTTCACCGGCCGTGCGAACCGCCCGAGAATCTCCGTAGACTGAACGACGTTCATAAACGCCTGCGGATCGGTATCTCTTACCGCTTTACGAACCGCAGCAAGCTCATAACGGGTCGTGACCGTCATAATTGTGTAATTCTCCTGCTCGCTGTATCCGCCCTCGGAGTGGATGCAGGTAATGCCGTGATGCAGCTTGCGAAGCTGGCAGAGCATTTGCTCTTTTTTCTTCGTAATGATGAAGCAGGTAACCTTGATATGTCCGACATGGATCATATCCACTACTTTTCCCTTTACATAAGTAGACAACATAGAGTACAGGGCAAGATCCCAGCTCTTGAAGAAGCCCAGCATGAGAATAACAATACCGTTTAGAATGAATAAAATGTTGCCCATCGCTACGTCTCTTCGGCGGGTCACGATTGAGCCAACAATATCAAAACCGCCGGTGGAGCCGCCGACGCGTAAAGAAAAGCCGATCCCGGCAGCCGAAATAATGCCGCCGAACACGGCGCCCAAAATCGGATCCTTCGTGACCTGGATGACCGGAATGGTCGACATAAACCAAGTCGTGCTGACAACAGAAATGCAGCTATATACAATGTATCGCCGGCCGACGGCTTTCCACCCCCAAATGATTAATGGAACATTCATCAGAAAATAGAGGATAGAGATGTTCCATCCAGTCATGTACCCGATAATGGAAGCGACCCCCGTAACACCGCCGGATAATAGTTTATGGGGAATGAGAAACAAGTTGAGCCCTAGTGCTAGGAGGAGTGCCGAAAACAGTATGACGGCGATCTCCTGAGCTGGCTTCAATGAAGCTTTTAGTGGTTTGCTGATCATGGGTGAATAGTGATCCAAATTCATTTCAGAGCCTTCTTTTCTATGTGTAGTAATCACGATAAATAAATATTATCAGCTTAAATTATGTTTTCTATCAGTATACCAGACTATGATAATTGTCACTATATTATCGTGCGCCGTTTATTTATTCCTTTATGGTTTCTTGGAACGAATGGTTAGTTAATCCCACACGTTCTACCGTAACCTTAAGAGTTGGCTTGAATTCAATTTTTTCGGAAAAGACGGATTCCCAGTTGTCTTTTTCTTTTTCCCATTCAGCCGGATACTTGCGGTGAAACATGTCTGCGAATTCCAAAACATCCGCCTTCATTCCGCGCACAGCGTTCCAGCCTTTCTGAATATAATTCATGATCTCGTCTTCGATTTCCTTCTCCACTTTGCTGATCAATTCCGCACTTGTGGCATCCAGTTCACAGGAGCTTTCTGTGATGGTACCTTTGACTTTAATTTTTGCGGTCACCACGTATTGATCATCCTGACGATGAAGCTTCAGTTTTGTAGTGGATGCAGTCACCTCAAAAGTCGATTTTGCTTTTGTTCTTTCCTCCGGGCAGTCAAAGGAAAAGGTGGTTGCCTTCAGCTTGTTCCGGATAAAAGCAATACCGAGCGCTTCATCCTGAGTCAACCAACCCTTCAATTTCCCGGCCTTGAGGATGGCAAGTTCTCCAAGCTTCAGCTTGGAGAGCGTTGTGGTAGATTCAAGCTGTTGCTTGGAAGCGGCCTCGCCTTTTCCGGCAAGCACAATTTCCGGAGCTATAGCACATTTTGCCGGACCTGCCAACATGATCGCCATGTTAAACACGTTCACTTTCGGCAACGTGGAGAGACTTTTCGTTTCTTTCTCGATCAATTTATGAATGCCTTCTCCAGTATTTTTCTCAAGATACATCAGTTGAGAAACGATCGTTCGAGGGTCATCTCTCGTAATAAACATATTGATCGTTTCTCGGGACTGCGGATTCCTCAAATACGCATCCATTAAATTATTGATCCCATGTCTTGCAGCATTTTCGCTAAAAACGACGACGCGGTTATTCCCCAAATGAAGTTTTCTGGTGTTTTCAAAGTCATTTTTTGCTAAAGCTTCCCTAAGCGATTTCGCCTGAACGGAAATAACGCTGATGGGCGGACCCGAGCCTGAACTGCTGCCTGTAGCTCCAGAAGCGGCCTCAGCAGGGGTAACGAGTTGATAAGTAAGCTCCCATCGATTATCTTTCCAATTGATTCCGGTTGCCGAGACAATCGCCAAATCGGTAAGTTCCTTGCGACTCCAGCACCCGGTTAGACAAATGCACATGAGAGAGATGAGGGAGATGCGCCAAAGTTTTTTTCCCACTATGTTCATTCCTTTCCTTGATTGGGTTCAGGAGGATTCGGTTTCAAATATTTTTTCTGTCGTATGATATTGCGATTCGCAATGCCATCAGGTCGGGTATTCATCGACCACAATGGTACGCGAACGACTACATCCTTTAAATTTTGCCATACGAGTGGAGCTATAGGCATAAGATACGGAACCCCGAACGAGCGTAAAGAAGCCAGATGAATACTTAGCAGCATCAGACCTGCCATAACACCGTATAATCCTAGGGTACCTCCCATGATCATCAACGCAAACCGGATTAATCCGATCGTGACTGAGATGTTGTTCGACGGAATCACGAAATTGGATATCGCCGTAAACGATACAACGATAACCATGGCGGCGGAGATAAGTCCGGCTTGCACTGCCGCTTGTCCGAGAACGAGAGCCCCGACAATGGAAATCGCTGCTCCGATGGCTTTTGGCATTCGGATTCCCGCTTCACGCAGCACCTCAAAAGTAATTTCCATCAGCAGTGCCTCAATTAAAGCGGGCAAAGGCACACCTTCTCTTTGCGCCACTAAGCTGACTAGCAGGGTAGTAGGTATCATTTCCTGGTGGAAGGTCGTAACCGCAATGTACAGCGCCGGCAGCAGCAGGGATACGAAAAAGGCGCCATACCGAAGAAATCGCCAAAACGATGCGATATAAAACCGTTGATAATAGTCCTCGCTCGAATCAAAAAAGGTAAAAAAGGTAATAGGCGCAAGCAGCACAAATGGGGAACCTTCTACAATAATCACAACTTCTCCTTCCAATAGCCCCGCAGTCGCCATGTCTGGCCGCTCCGTGTTTTGGATGGTGGGGAATGGACTTAAGGCCGCATCTGTGATCAGTTCCTCAATGTATCCGCTCTCCAATATGCTGTCCGTCTTGATTTCGTCAAGACGTTTAAGTATTTCCTCCACGACTCCCTGATCGGCAATTCCTTCGAGATAGAGCAGGGAGACGTTGGTTTGCGTCTGCGTTCCGATTACTCTATTTTCCACGCGAAGGTGCTGTGATTTTAGCCTGCGGGTAATTAAAGAGATGTTGGTGCCAAGACTCTCCGTAAAAGCCTCTTTAGGACCACGGATGACGTTTTGCGTCGTCGGTTCCTGAATGCTCCTGAACTCACCACCAAAGGTGCTTGCCGAGATTGCTTTGCGGCTATTATCCAGAATAAGGATGGTATCTCCCAGCAACATTCGCTTCCACACCGATTCCATATCTTCAAGAATCATGGTTGCTCCAGCAGCATTGGCACAGTTTTGAACTTCGACGAACCGTTCTGCCGAATCTTTGTGGTCACTGGAAATCGTTCTCATCAAAGGTTGAATGAGCGCTTCGTTGACCTTCGAAAGATCAACCAGCCCATCGATGTAAATTAAAGCGAGCTGCTTTTCGTCAGTCTGAGGATCGCTGAACAAGCGGAGCGTCACATCCGAACGTTTCTTGGCAGCCTGTTGAAGCTGATTCAAATTGTCTTCCAGGCAAGATGAAATGGGGGTCACTTGTGGTTTGTCGTGTTTGTTTCGCATTGCATTCCCTCCAGACCTATAGGTTTTGGTCATCGATTGGGTCAGAATGGTTCGCCTTTCGCTTTATCCAATCTGTAATAAGCACTACAAGCAAAATAATGATGGGGATAATGATCTGAAACACCGGAAAATGGTACTTCAGATTTTGTTGAAATCCGAAGCGTACTTGCTCCAAGTAGCTTCTGAATAATCTTGCTCCGATAAAAATCGCGATACCTACAGGAATGATGGTAATTCGGTGTTTGACTTTAAATAGCTCGGCTGCGACCAAGACTGCCGCTAAATAGTAAGTCGCTTGTTTGAAAAATACTCCGCCGAACAGCAGCAAACTGACGAGGGGGTCCATTCTTTCCAGAAAACCGCCGATCTCAATGAGGCTTGTACCGAACATAAACGGTACAACGTAAGCCCCCGACAAGTCGCCGAGAACTGCAACTGTCAGTAAATTCGTAATGGTGATAAATATTCCAGAAAAAGTATAGGAAAGGAGCGTGTATTTTTTTACCTTTTCAAACTTCACAACATGCTTCCAAAACATGAGGCAGACAATCATCTCTCCAAAGGGAAAAGAAATGACTTCCGGAAACGCAGCGTCCCAAACCGGTTTCCAGCCATGTTCAAGCATAGGGAGGAGCCGCTTAAAATCGATCAATCCCGACATCGCCATCAGACCGAATAACAAAACATAGATAAACACCAGCCAAGGAAGGACCAGCTGCCCTACCCGAAAAAAAACTTCGATGCCATGGTAGATGGCATAGGCCCCAACCATCAAAAGAACGATCATGATGACATTTAAGGGGGTTCCTGGCAGCATGTAGAGAATTACCAAATCGCCAAATTCGCGAACATTTCGTACTGATTTGTAAATGAAATAGACGAGATAGGCAAAACCGATAACAAATCCCAAATATTTTCCAAAGTATTCCCTGAGAATCTCAATAAGATTGGAGTGAGGCGCCCTTTTTTGTATAGGCAGCGTGACGAATACGATCAGAGCCATTCCAAGCAGCATGGCAATTGCGACGGATATCCAGGCATCATGTTTAGCCTCACTTGCCAGCAGAAATAAGGAGGAGCTGCCGATTTGAAATAGGATAATGATGGCCGCCAGCTGGCTTCCGCTGATTTTCTCTTTCACCGTAGTTTCCTCCTCATGAAAAATATGCTAACGAACATACTATTTCCAGATACATGAATAAATATTTGATGCTGAACAATCCATTTTTAATAACCCTGAATCCGCCAAGTATTAGAAGACACAAATTGGGGGAAATTACGGAAGAACTAAGGGTGGACAAGGAGAGAAGTTTATGGCAAAAAGAAAAAGCAACCGTCATATCGTAGCACAGGCAACACCAGATTTTCGGAATTTTAAGGCCGACGTGATGCGTCGTGAGGGCTATCGTGTCGATCCCCAGCATCCCGATGATGTGAAATACGAGGTTGCCGAGGCTATTGGGATTCCGCTAAAACATGGCGACAATGGGGATTTGACCTCCGAGAAGGCTGGTAAAATCGGCGGTGTCATTGGGGGATCGATGGTGCGCGAGATGATCCGGCTGGCCAAACAAGGTTTGGCCGACCGTCAATAACTGCCGCAGGCAGCAGACAATAAACCGTTTCGGCAAGCCTATGCCAGGCCACGAAACGGTTTATTTGTGTGGCATCATAAAAAGTGTTGACCTTTACGCTACGTTAACGTGTACAGTGAAGATGTCAGGAGGTGAACGCATGGAATACACTGTTCAGAAGCTCGGCCGATTGGCAGGCGTGAGCACTAGAACGCTTCGGTATTACGATGAGATTGGTGTTCTTAAGCCGGCAAGAATCAGCTCTTCGGGATATCGAATTTACGGACAAAACGAAGTGGATCGACTGCAGCAAATATTGTTTTACAGAGAGCTTGGTCTCAGTCTGGACCATATCAAGACGATCATGCAAAATCCTAGCTTCGATGCGGCCCGGGCTCTTCATGAACACCGTGAACAGCTCCTTGACAAGAGAAAGCAGCTTGATGTGCTCATTGCCAATGTGGAGAGGACGATCGCACATCATGAAAGGAGAATAACAATGACTGATTCGGAAAAATTTGAAGGTTTCAAACAGCAATTGATCGAGGATAACGAGAAAAAATACGGAGAAGAAATTCGCAGCAAATACGGAAATGAGACCGTGAACCGATCAAATGAAAGGCTGAAAAATATGACTCAGGAACAATATCAGGAGGTTACCCGACTCTCTGAAGAGATCAAAGAAACCTTGGCGAAAGCTTACCAGACCGGAGACCCCGCCAGTGGCCTGGCACAAAAAGCGGCGGATTTGCATAAACAATGGTTGACCTATTACTGGGGCGAATACAATAAAGAAGCGCATGCTGGGATCGCGCAAATGTATGTTGCTGATGAAAGATTCAAAGCGTATTACGATGAGCAGCAGCCGGGAACCGCCGAGTTTCTGAGAGATGCGATTCGAATTTATACAGGCATGTAAGAATAGTATGCAGACTTGCAGACTCTGTGATGAGATCACAGGGTCTTTTTATAGTTTCATAGATAGCATAATCATGATAAAATGGAACATGTGTTCTATACGATGAAAATAACTATTTACATATCGCAAAGAATAAGGTAGTATTTTTCAAAAATTTAGAAATAGATCGATAGCCTAAGGGGGTACTACGGATGGATAACTGCCATGAAACATTTCAAGCTGTAAAAGTGTATAAAGCGCTGGGAGAGCCTACGCGGTTGAGCATTGCGCTTATGCTGGCAAGCGAGCCGGATCAATGCTGCACTGCGCTGGGAGAAAAATTGAAGTCCGTAGGGAATTCGACATTATCCCACCATTTGAAGCAGCTGACGGAAAGCGGTCTGCTCGTATTCCGGAAAGTGGGAACCTTTATTTATTTCAGCTTAAATCGTGAGGTAGCTGAGAAATATGCACCTTATTTGCTGCAGAAATGGAACAGGGGTGCGTAAGGGAATAAAAAGAGAAAGGCCAACGTCTTCATATGTTGAAGATGTTGGCCTTTCTTGTTCAGAAGGGAAAGAGCACCTAAGGATTAGACCCAGTTTCCTTTGCGGAAAACGGGCTCGATGGTACCGTCCGGAAGCTCGCCGTCAATATCGAGTTCAGCTGACCCAACCATGAAATCGACATGCGTTAGGCTGACATTGACACCTCTTGCTAAGAGTTCTTCTTTGCTCAGCTTGGTTCCGCCTTCGATATTTACCGGATAGGCACTTCCCAAAGCCAGGTGACAGGAGGCATTCTCGTCAATGCCGGTATTATAAAAAATTCGGTTCAATTGTGAAATTGGCGAGCTGTGAGGTACTAGGGCGACTTCTCCTAAATAAGACGCGCCTTCATCAGTTGCTAGAAGGGTGGTTAAATGCTCACGACCCGATTTTGCTTCATAGGAAACCACTTTTCCATCCTTAAACGTGAGCTGCAAACCTTCAACGAGTTGGCCGTTCAAATTGAGGGGCATCGTACTTGTAACGGTGCCGTTTACTCCAGTGCGAAGCGGCATGGTATAGATTTCTTCAGTCGGCATATTGGCGACAAAATAAACACCGGACTGGTTGTAATCGCCGCCGCCAAGCCATAGGTAGCCTTCCGGCATCTCCAGGTGCAGGTCGGTTCCTGGCGCCCGGTAATGAAAGCTCTTGTATCTTTTAGCATTCATATAATCTTGTTTTTCCTTCAGCGTTGCAATATGCTCCTTCCAAGCAGCTACCGGATCATTGCTAAAGACTCGGTTCATTTGGAAAATAGCCTCCCACATTGCGCCGATGCGCTGTTCCGCAGGAAGGTCGGCGAACACCTTATCGGCCCAGGCTTTTGTGGGAGCCTTGATTAGTGACCAGCTGATTTTATTGTTCCGGGACTGGGCACTATGCTTTTCGCGTGCCTTGGCTGCCGCCTTTACGGCCTTAGAAACCTTCTCGGAAGGGATCCCGCGCAGAAGCTCCGGATCAGGAACCTTAATTCTGAGGAATGCTCCGCCTTCCTCACCAAGCTGCTCAGACATGTCCGCCAGCCATTTTGGATAATAGGCCAGCGACTCATCGGATGCTTTCTCATAGCGGATTCGTGTAATTTGTTCATCGTCCCAGTCGACGTGAACATATTTTGCGCCCGCCTCGTAAGCTTTGGCCACAAGCAAACGGGTCAATTCCGCAGTTTCAAGCGGCGCGGTAAGCATCAGCGACTGCCCGGGCTGAATGTTGATGCCGACTTTTATGACCAGCTCCGCGTACTTTTCCAATAGATGATCAAATTGTTCCATAGGTAAATTCCTCCAAAGTTTTAGTACAGCCTTTATTGTACCACGAAACGTTTTTCCATTTTATGCCGCCTTAATAATCAGGTGATATCGTAATCTCATATATCGCGGGGGTTATTAAGGAGGTTCATATGATGCAAATGAGAAAAAAGGGGGACTTGAGCTAATGAAAATAGCTTTCGTCACCGACACGTTCTATCCATCGACTAACGGCCTGGCTACCCGGCTTTCGGAAAGCATTCGCTCATTGACCCGGCAAGGCCACGAGATAATCGTAATTGCCCCAGATCAAGCGGTGAGTGATTTTGAAGGGGCTAAGGTATATGGAATATCCTCGTTTCGTTTTTGTCTGTGCTTAAATTTTCCTTTGTCCTTGCCTGGATCACCATTAGGGAAAAGGCTTCGTAAATTTAAACCTGATATCGTTCACATCGTGAATCCAGGACTCCTTGGAACTGCAGCATTCTGGCTTACACGACGTTACCCGCTTGTCGCTTCTTACCATACACATATTCCAAAGTTGGCTGATTTCTATAAAGTGCCTTGGTTGAAGCCAATGGTTTGGTCCTATTTACGTTTACTTCATAATAAAGCGGAGCTTAATTTATGTACCTCTCGCTCCATGATGAAGCACCTTACGCAGCAGTATCTCAGGAACGTTCAAATATGGGAACGCGGCGTAAATATCGAGCTTTTTCACCCTCGCCGGCGTAATGAAGAGATGCGCCATTTACTTTCAGAGGGAGAGACGGATAAAAGGGTTCTTTTATATGTGGGGAGATTAACGGCCGAGAAACAAATCGAGCGGCTGCGCAGTGCGTTAATTGCCTCAAAAAAATTTCGGCTGGCAATCGTGGGGGATGGACCTCATAAACCACAGCTGGAAAATTATTTTGCAGGGACGGGAACCGTTTTTACCGGGCTCCTCCATGGAATAAAGCTAGCTCAGGCGTTTGCATCAAGCGACATCTTTGTTCTTCCCTCGGTAAATGAAACAGTGGGACTAGTACTACTGGAGGCGATGGCATCTGGGCTTCCCGTCGTAGCTCCTTCAAGTGAGCTAAGCAGGGAGCAAGTCGTTCACGGTAATACGGGTTTTCTATATGATCCTGATATTCGTAAAGGACTAATGGAAGCGCTGCTGCCTTTGCTTGATGAAGCACTGCTGCAGCGTGCCGGCGAGCAGGCCAGGGAATTTGCCCGCATTCAAAGCTGGGAGGGACCGAGCAAGCAACTGCTTGAATGGTACAAGATGATAGTGAAAGAGCAGTAGACCTTACATTGGAAAGGATACTTTACACTTCCACTTTGGAATGATATGATCATCACGGAAAGTAGGCTTTCCATAAAGGGGTGATCATTTGAAGAACAGACTTGAGGAAATTCGGAAGCAAAGAGGGGTAACCCAAGAAGAGCTTGCAACCCAATTGGAAGTTTCAAGACAAACGATCGGTTCCCTCGAGAATGGCAGGTATAACCCCTCCATTATCCTTGCTTTTAAAATCGCCAGATATTTTAATATGTCCATCGAAGAACTATTTATTTATGACGAAGAAAGCTCGTAAAAGCCGCAATATATGCGGCTTTTTGTTATTTTCACACAAATTAATATATGATTGTTACATATTTGTACTTAATGTTTTAGAACCTGGTACTATAACGTGGTATAATGAATGAATTAATGGACTTGCAATAAATTTTAAAGGAGATAGATCAAGTTGAACTATCAGCAATGGACGGCTCCAGAACACTACAACCTTACCGAGGAAATGGAGCATCATAACCCGAATAAGACAGCTTTGAAATGGTTAAGCGAGCATGGCGATTATGAGGAAATAACATACGGCGAGCTTCTGGCAAAGGCTAATCGACTAGCCAACGGTATGTCCAAGCTCGGTTTTAATAAAGGGGACCGTGTACTAGTGATGATGCCACGGCGTATCATGGCCTACGCGATATATTTGGCTTGCTTGAAGCAAGGCATTACCATTATTCCGTCATCAGAAATGTTGCGCGCCAAGGATTTAGAATATCGGCTTCGCCATTCCGGTGCCCGTGCTGTTATTGCTTGGTACGAGGTTACAGCGGAAGTGGATAAAATCGGCGAGGATTTGCCTGCTTTGAATTTCCGGTTCGCGGTATCCGGCGGCAAGGAAGGGACACCTGCGGGTTGGCTTGAGCTGGAAAGTTTGATGGAAGGTCAACCAGACACATTCCAGACGGTAACGACGCATCGTGATGATATGGCTATCTTAGCCTATACCTCCGGAACGACTGGCAATCCAAAAGGGGTCGTCCATAGTCATGGATGGGGCTATGCGCATCTTCGTATCGCCACACCATGGCTGGACATTCGCGATACGGACATGGTGTGGGCAACTGCCGCACCAGGCTGGCAAAAATGGATCTGGAGTCCGTTCCTTTCCGTACTGGGAAATGGTTCAACAGGTTTCGTTTATCACGGCACATTCCATCCGGACGTTTATTTGAAACTGATTGAAGAGTATAAAATAGAGGTTATGTGCTGCACACCAACTGAATACCGTATCATGTCCAAGACAGAAGGGCTTGAGAAGTATAATTTATCCAGTTTACGGAGCGCCGCTTCTGCAGGGGAACCGCTAAATCAGGAAGTCATCAACAAGTTCCAACGTGTGTTTGATATTACGATTCGCGACGGTTACGGGCAAACGGAGAGCACCCTTTTGATCGGTAATCTAAAGGATACTCCGGTACGTCTCGGATCGATGGGCAAAGCGATTTCTCCAGGGGTTGCCGAAGTCATTGACGAGGATGGCAACCCGGTACCTCCAGGACAGGTCGGCGATATTGCGGTTCATCTGGATATGCCGGCGTTGTTTAAAGCTTATTACATGGATCCGGGCAGAAAAGAAATGAATGTCCATGGTCAGTATTTCAGAACCGGTGACCGTGCCAGCAAGGACGAAGACGGTTACTTCTGGTTTGAGGGCCGCGGTGATGACATTATCATCAGTTCGGGATATACGATTGGTCCTTTTGAAGTTGAAGAAGCACTTATGAAGCATGATGCTGTCAAGGAGTGCGCGGCAGTCGCTAGTCCAGATGAGCTACGCGGTCATATCGTTAAAGCATTTGTTGTTCTAAAAGAAGGCATAACCGGCTCACTGGAGCTGGTGAAGGAACTGCAAGCCCATGTCAAAACCTGGACAGCCCCTTACAAATATCCGCGTAAAATTGAATTTATTTCTGACCTTCCGAAGACGAATACGGGTAAAATCCGCAGAGTTGAGCTGCGGGAACGCGAAGAGCGGGCGGCACGAGGGTTAGAAAGCGAAGTTTGATTTTTTAAATCATAGAAGCAAGGAGGACCCTGAGTAATCGGGGTTCTCTTTTGTTTTTTCAAAAGAAAAGGATATATGGGATAAAGGAGCTTAAGTGCAAATACGTTAAGAGAAAGGACAAAACAGGGCATAATAAGGGGGATTGCAATGTTGAAAAAATGGATAGTTGCTGCCATGATCCTATCAGGTTTGGGCTACCTGCTTGTTTATGAAAGCGATTTCTCAATCTTGAAATGGATACTGAAGCCAGGCACGGTCTTATTCATTATTTGCTATGCCGCATTGTCGGATAAGGCCAGTCGTTCGTATCGGAATTTGATCGTTGCTGGATTATTGGCATCTGCAGCCGGAGACTGCTTTTTGTTGATGCCAGGAAACCAGTGGTTCTTGTGGGGGTTAGGCAGTTTTCTGATTGCTCATTTGCTGTATATATCGGCATTTTTATCGCGCCAAAGGTTTGCCTTCTATCACTGTTTTTATATGATCCCTCTTGTTATTTACGAATACTGGCTTTTAGAACGGCTTGGAGAGGGACTTCGTCTCCAACACAACGAACAGCTATGGGTGCCAATCGTAGTTTATGTGCTAGTTATTTCTGTCATGCTTTGGACAGCAATTGTTAGCAGAAACTGGTTAGCTTCTATAGGAGCATTTAGTTTTGTCTTTTCGGATTCCTTACTTGCCTGGAATATGGTTATAGAGCCCGTGTCATGGGCCGGCTTAGGTGTAATGATTTCATACTATCTCGCTCAATTTCTAATCGCTGCAAGTATTCGGAGCCATCAAGGTGGCTGGAAATAACTCGTTAGTATACGAATTGAGCTTTTTTCACAAAATCAGAGTGGACTACAGTATATCACCATCATTGCTGAAGGAGGATATATATGGCAAATCCGTTTTCCAGTATGCAATCGCAAAATCCGATTTCGCTGGCACAGCAGTCGGTCAAGAAAGCGCATCGTGCAGTAACACAGGCACAGTCTCATCCCACGGAAACAACGGTGAGTAATGCCAGGAATGCGATTGAAAAGGCTCAGCACGCTGTTTCTCAAGCCGAAGGACGGATGAACACAGAACCGATTGAAATTGCGAAAGAGGACTTACAGGAGGATCAGGCCAATTTGCTTGAGGCGGAGGAAGGGTTGAAATAGCTCTCGTATAAATTGGTTACTCAGTTCGTGAAAAAGGTTGCCTCATGAAGCGGGGCAACCTTTTCTCCGTTGTTCACCTTAGTGATTTTTTCTAGATACCTCGACGAGCGTCTCGGTTGCAATCACATTGGCTGGTGCAGTTATCCGCTGATTCCATTGCTTTTCGAACGCGTTGCACCCCCTTTTTTCTGTTTCCTGACCCATTCGAATAACTGCCTACTGCCCGCAGAAAGCAACTGCAGGGTCTTGGCATCGACATACTTGTAAAAGAGATGTGATAAACCGAGGATTACAGGGAGTGTAACGGCAAAAGAGACCACAACGTTCATCCCGTAAGGAATAAAATTTTTCCACTGATCAAATAAGTAACTCGATAGCGTACAAATCACCGTAAAATGAACGAGGTAAAGCGAGAAGGAAATTTTCCCTAGGTAGGCAATCCATTTGCTCCCGAACGTATTCTGTAGTGTGTGATTGGTTAGCAGTGCAGCTATGATCAGAAAGGCTCCTAATACATGGTAAAATACGAAGAACGAAAATCCATCCATTTTCCACACGAGCGCGCTATATATCGTTCCTGCCGGATCCACATATGGGAACGATCCAAAGTAAAAGCCAAACAGCATGAGGATTGTCGTAACCCATGGACGTTGCAGGAAGGACAGCCGGTTTATCCCCTCGCTATTTTTCAAATCGCTAAGGAGAACGCCTAACATAAAGCCAAGATAATAAGAGTCGAGAAACCACCAGATGAATAGGGCATAGAGCGGGAATCTCATACGATATCTGCCGACGAGTAATATGAATGCAAAAATGAGAAATGAGCCTAGCAATTCGTAGGTCATGGTCCAAAGCACCGGGTTGTACTGCATACCATAGGTGAAGAAAGTATGGAACCACGTTTCCGTCAGCATCGTGCCGAAACGAGGGGACGCCTCAAACGGATCCGGCATAGAGGACATTGTTACATTACGAATATTATCGTAGTAGCCGAATCCGACCCGCATGGCTATATAAGCGATGACGACAGAACAGAATGCGGGAATCGCCAGTCGTAGATATCTACGAAGCGCGGACGAGTACACGATCTCATTTTCTTTGGTCTGAAAAAAGCGGTGACTGAGGACGTAGCCACTCAAAACAAAGAAAAGGCAGACTGAAAAATTACCGTTAAACAACAGGTTGATAGGGGTTTGAGATGCGAAGCGCTCAAAGGCATAATGCGATATTTGTTGGTTTCCTTCGAAAACAGACGGAAAGAATATTTGAAAAAAATGGGTAACAACGACGACACCGGCCGCAACTCCTCGTAAGCCATCCAAATAGTCAACCTTCGCTGTCATAGCATTCTTTTCAACGCTTTTACAAACGAATGGCGGTATAAATATTTATCAAGCATGGCATGGCCTCCTTCATAGATTTACAACCTTATAGAACTGATATGATCTCAAAGGAGAAAATATCCGCATATAGTAATAAATATAAATATATAATTCACCATAAAAGCAGAATGGCAAGGATGAGAATTTTTTCGAATGAATAGAAAGTTCGCTCGAGATATACATATGGATTGTAAAGGGAGAGTAAACCACCCACACGGGAGCTATGCGATCAGCCTGTTTAGTGATGCCCACTTTGCAGTCTAAAATGGAGAAATATTCCACTTTAAAATTGAACCTTGGTGGAGGTGAGGCCGTCAAAACATGGTTAGAAAAGCTTAAGGGGTTTTGCTTGTCTAAGAGGGTTATGGTGTGTGCGTTTTACCAAATACGGTGGGGAGGCAAGTAAATGAAAAGAAAATCATTCGTATGGATTCTTATTCTAACTGCGTTGTTTTCCATCATGGCCGGTTGTGCAGGGGGCGGATCCGATAAAAAAGAAAGCCAGCCAACTGCCGGCAAGAATGCAGAGACGAAGGAAAAGACCTCCACCGAAGGAGAAACAGAGAAAATCAAGCTGAGCTTCTGGTACGGCTGGACGGGTCCCGAAGCCGAGGCCTTGGAGAAACTGATTGCCAAGTGGAATGAAGCCAATCCCAATATTCAGGTGAAAGGGCTCTCACAAAGCGATTATCAGAAGCAGCTGACGGCTATCACTGGTGGGAATCCACCTGACATCGCCTCACAGTTCGGGCAAAATGTTGTGCCTTGGGGCGCGAAGGGGGCCATGATGCCTCTGGATGATTATATTGCTAAGGACGGCGTCGATTTAAAAGATTTTGTGCCATCCGCACTTAAAACCTCACAATATGAGGGTAAAACTTACGCGATTCCGATCGCCATGCATGTGTTGATGCTGTTTTACAACAAAGACCTATTGGCCGAGGCCGGTTTTGACGGCCCTCCGAAGACGATAGTTGAGCTGAAGAATTATATTCAAAAGCTTAGCGTTGTTCAAAAGGATGGTCGCCTCGAACGGCTCGGGTTATGGCCAGGAATGGACACTTATACGTTCACCTATGCTTATGGCGGGAAGTTCTATGATGAGGCCAGCAAAACCGTAACTCCTGACGATCCTGGGGTTAAGGCTGCTATTTCTCTATCCAAGGGCATTTGGGATCAATACGGTTCTGAAAATCTTGACCGTTTCTCTGCTGGACTTGGGAAGTACATGTCAGCACAAAACCCATTCTTCAGCGGTAAGTACGCTATGTCGATTGACGGAGAATGGCTTCCAACGTTTATTAAGCAGTTTGCCCCGAAGCTCAACTACGGCATTGCACCGATTCCATACGATGAAAATCATCCCGATTTGAAAAATCCGGGCAGCGTATCAACCAGCGTTTTCTATATTCCTAAAGGGGCTAAACATCCCGATGCTTCCTGGGCGTTCTTAAAATGGATGACGGAGCCGGAGCAAATGGCGGAATTCACGGCGGCTATCGGAAATCTGCCAACCCGCACCTCTGCGTTTGGTAATCCGATATACGATAACGTTCAAGGCTTTAAGGATTTTTTAGAATATTCCAAAAGTCCAAATCTACAATCCTTCCCAGCGACAACATTTGCTAACGAGTATATGACTGAATTGTCCCAACAGTATGATGCCATTTTGCGGGGGAAAGTCTCGCTGGACGAAGGGCTCAAAAAGGTGAAGGACCAAATTCAACCTTTAGTGAAGTAGCTCAATGAAGGTACAGAGCTATTCCCGTCTTGCAAAGCGGGTGGGAATAGCTTTTTTCAAAACGTGGAAAATGGGGTGAGGCGATGAATTTAGATAGGGCGGTATCGCATAAACGTATATCCAGGCGGGAGATGCAAACCTTCTGGAAGGGTCTGGCCTTTGCTTCCCCGTGGTTGATCGGCTTTCTTGCCTTTACGGTTTATCCGTTTTTCGGCTCGCTCTATTTCAGCTTAACGGAATACGATTTGTTCAACCCTCCGAGGTGGATCGGACTCGCTAATTATAAAGAGATTCTTCAGGATGAAAGCTTCTACAAATCGCTACGTAATACTTTTTACATGGCCGGTATAGCCGTACCGATTACCCTTGTTAGCTCCCTACTGATTGCTCTGCTGCTGAATTTTAAAGTCAAAGGGATTTCGGTGTATCGCACGATTTATTACTTGCCGGCAGTCATTCCGATCGTTGCTAGTGCCATTTTGTGGACCTGGCTTTTAAATCCCGATTACGGTCTCATTAACATCTTTCTCCGTTCTATCGGTTTGACGGACCCGGCGTGGTTGTTAGATCCGGCTTATACGAAGCCTTCCCTCATATTGATGAGCCTCTGGGGCTCGGGGGCCAGCGCGTTGATTTTCCTGGCTGCCCTTCAAGGCGTTCCTCAGCAGTATTACGAGGCGGCGCATATTGACGGAGCGAACGTTTGGTACCGATTTTGGAAAATAACGCTTCCGGCGTTATCCCCTGTTATCCTGTTCCAATTGATCATGGGGCTGATCGGCGCGTTTCAGATTTTTACGGAATCGTACATTTTAGCTGGCGGGAGGGTCGATGGAGGAGGTTCGCTCGGCGGGCCTGATCAATCCTTGCTTTTCTACGCTGTAAACCTTTATCAGGAAGCCTTCGTCTTTTTGAAAATGGGATATGCATCGGCGCTCGCCTGGATTTTGTTTATCATTGTTCTCATCATTACGGCGGTGCTGCTCAAGACATCGGGACGCTGGGTTTATTACGGGGGTGAGTGAGATGGCCGAACACACTTTGGAGCCGGTATCGGGACCTGGGCGGACCGGGCGAAGACACAGCTTAAAATATCGCTTAAGTAAAACGGTTGTTCCGCATGCTGTCCTTGTTCTGTTTTCTTTACTTTTTCTTTTTCCGTTCGTTTGGCTTCTCCTGACCTCATTGAAAACACCGGAGGAAATTTTCGAGCTTCCACCATCTATTTTTCCAGCTACCCCTCAGTGGGTGAATTACAAAAATGCTGTCGAGACAATACCGTTCTTCGATTACATGCTAAATACACTAATTATTTGTTTAGTAAACATAGTTGGTCAGCTCTTTTCTGCACCACTAGTTGCCTATTCCATCTCCAAAATCCCGTGGAAGGGACGAAACGTGATCTTCACGATCGTCGTGGCCACGATGATTTTACCGGCGCAGGTGCAAATGATTCCGCAGTATATCATTTTTTCGAATCTCGGCTGGGTGAACACGATATTGCCGCTGACGATCGGTGCGTTTTTTGGAGCGCCATTCTTTATCTTTTTATTGCGCCAGTTTATTTTAGGCGTTCCGAACGAACTACTCGAAGCGGCCAAAATCGACGGTGCCTCGGAAGTCCGCATTTATGCGCAAATTATGATGCCTTTATTAAAGCCACCGCTCGCGACGGTTGTACTTTTTTCGTTCGTTTGGGCATACACCGATTTTATGGGACCGCTCATTTACTTAAACGATGCGTCCAAGTGGACGATCACGGTCGGATTGCAGGGTTTCCTGCAGGACCATGGGGCCCAATGGGAAATGTTGATGGCGGCTGCCGCGATTATGACAGTACCAATGATCGTGTTGTATTTTTTCGGACAAAAATATTTCATGAAATCCGGCTCGGCCTTAACCGGATTCAAGTAACGGGAGGATAAACATGACAAAGACGAAAGTTGCCATTATCGGCTGCGGTACAATTGCAAATAATGCACATATTCCCGCTTATATCGCTAACCCGGACGCAGAAATCAAGTATTTTTGCGATATAGTGATAGAAAGGGCAGAGAAGGCAGTAAAACAATATAGCTGCGGCGTTGCAGTCCAAGACTATCAAACGATTCTGGAAGACCCCGAAGTCGATGCCGTATCCATCTGTACGCCAAATGATGTGCATGCTTCCATTGCTATCGCTTGTTTGCGGGCGGGAAAACATGTGCTCTGCGAGAAACCGGCTGCTAGAACGTATACGGAAGCGCTCGAAATGCA
This sequence comes from Paenibacillus puldeungensis, assembly GCF_042678945.1. Taxonomy (NCBI): domain Bacteria; kingdom Bacillati; phylum Bacillota; class Bacilli; order Caryophanales; family Paenibacillaceae; genus Paenibacillus; species Paenibacillus puldeungensis. Next base: position 106,129 of record NZ_JBHTLM010000018.1, read on the forward strand.
AAAGGCGCAGCATGAAACAGGGAAAATTCTTAACATCGGCGTAGTCAACCGCTTTAACACTGGGGTTAATATCATTAAAAAAATGATTGAAGACGGTGAATTGGGAGAGCTGTACCACGTGTATGTGAGCTTCCGAGCGCATCGTTCAATACCGGGACTGGGCGGTGCGTTTACGACTAAAGCGATTGCCGGCGGAGGAGCATTGATTGATTGGGGCGTTCATTTTTTAGATATCGTGATGTATTGCTCCGGGGATCCGCAGCCGATAACGGTTACCGGACAGACCTACTGCAAGCTTGGCAAAGATCTGAAGAATTATACCTACATGGATATGTGGGCCGGGCCTCCAAATTACGAGGGTTCATATGACGTGGACGACTTTGTAACAGGGATGATCCGGACGGAAGGGCCGTCCATTACACTAAACGGTGCCTGGGCGCAAAATATCGGAGTAGGCGAAATGTATATTGATTTTTTAGGCGATACGGCCGGTATTCGGTTGCAATATGGCAGCGATTTTACATTATATACGGCAAAACATGGTGCCTTGCTCGAAATGACACCGAAGTTTAAGGCTACGGATCAATTTCAAAATGAAATTGACGCTTTTCTGCGAAGTGTAAAAACCGGAGAGAAATTGCCGTCGCATATTGATACAGTTATTCTGTCATCGAAAATCATTCAGGCCATCTACGACTCTTCCGAAGCTGGATCGGAAATTAGCTTCATTAGTGAGGGGGCGAACGTGTGAAAAAAATAGGGTTTATCGACTACTATCTGGATGAATGGCACGCCAACCAATACCCGGCATGGATTCGGGATGCGAGTGATGGCAATATGATAGTGGCTTATGCCTATGGATTAAAGGATGCGGAAAATGGAATAAGCAATGCGGAATGGTGTGAAAAATATGGAGTAGAGCTGCTATCATCCATTGAAGAGGTAGTGGAAAAGAGTGATTACTTGATCGTTTTGTCCCCCGATCATCCTGAATATCATCTTCAGCTCGCTGAACTGGCGCTGGGGTCGGGCAAACCGACCTATATCGATAAAACATTTGCCCCGGATCGGACGTCGGCACTCCAATTGTTCGCTTGGGCTGAAGAGGCTGGAACCCCGATATTTTCCTCCTCGGCACTTCGCTACGCGACGGAGTATTCGGAACTTGAAAAAACGGACATCGAATATATAAGCTCTTTTGGCCCCGGTACATTTGAAAATTACTCGATTCATCAAATCGAGCCGATCGTCGCTCTGATAGGAACGGATGCAACTCGGGTCATGTATGTTGGTACGCCGGAAACACCAGCCGTGCTTATTGGCTTTGCGGATGGCAGAGAGGCATTGGTGCAAAATATCGGGTCCGGTTGTCCCTTTCAGGCAGCAGTAAAGTACCGACCGGGTGAAAGTAAGGTGGTTCAGCCTGCGTCGAATTTCTTTCAGTTATTTATTACAGACCTAGTACGGTTTTTTGAGACTGGGAAGCCATACGTACCGAAAGCCGAAACCGTTACTATCATAACGATTATTGAGTTCGGGGTGAAGGCGGCAGACCGGCCCTTTGAGTGGATCGAACTGCCCCGGTAACCTATATGAAGAGGGTGTAAGCCTTTGTGCTTCGCCCTTTCTGTATGTTCTTTGGTCAAAATGATATGGATATATTTTCTGGTAGAACTGATGTCGGCTCCTGTGTTATGATCTGAGTCCGGTCGTTTTTCGTAACCAAATGCGAAGGACTGGAAGAAATTATCACTTGAAACAAGAAACAAAACCTGATATTCTATAAATCCGGCCCTGAATCAAAGGGACCGAGGAGGTAAGTGGTTAAAATTACTTCTTGCAATAAACATCAGTTATATGATATATTCTAATTCCTGCTGATTTTTATCAGGGGAGCGACAAGATAAATGGTAAGAAATACAACTTGCTATGAAGCTTGCAAAATGATATGATATAACTCCTGCTGTTGAAGCAGGGCTAAGAAGTTGATCTTTGAAAACTGAACAACGAGTGAGTTTTAAATAGATTTGAACGGGATGATAAGTTTCGAATTGATTTACTTCGATTAGAAACTACATCTTTGTCAGTACGAAATGAGCTAATCGCTCTAAAATAAATGGATTTTAAGGTTGGATATTTTCTCGGAGCAATTCGAGATGCGTCCACTCGAAAAATCCTTGGATGGAACACCTCGTACCTCCGGGTACAAGGACTCCTTCCATCTTTATTGGAGAGTTTGATCCTGGCTCAGGACGAACGCTGGCGGCGTGCCTAATACATGCAAGTCGAGCGGAGCTGATAGAGTGCTTGCACTCTAGATGCTTAGCGGCGGACGGGTGAGTAACACGTAG
>NZ_JBHTLM010000019.1:0-99119 GCF_042678945.1 Paenibacillus puldeungensis
ACGTGTTACTCACCCGTCCGCCGCTAAGCATCTAGAGTGCAAGCACTCTATCAGCTCCGCTCGACTTGCATGTATTAGGCACGCCGCCAGCGTTCGTCCTGAGCCAGGATCAAACTCTCCAATAAAGTTTTGATGCTTTATTTTAGAGCGATTAGCTCATTTCGTTACTGACGAGAATTTAATTCTCATTTAATACTCACTCGTTGTTCAGTTTTCAAAGATCAACTTCGTTTTCGTTCATCACCGCGTTTCAGCGGCAACTTAAATAATATAACACATTCAAAATCAGATAGCAAGCATTTTTTTAAGAGGTATAAAATTTGTTTTTCGAAGCTATCTGCCCCGCTCAAATAATAACTCTGAAGTACTATCGAGGGACATTTAATATACCACATAACCTTTTTCTCCTCAAGCTAGATCGTGAAATAAGTTGTGGGAAAATAGAGGAAAAAATAATAGAAAGGCGAGGGAGCACGCTTCCCCCGCCTTAATTTTAATCATTAATCCACGGATTGCTGCGTCCCACGGCTTTTTCTTTTGTGCCTCCATGACGTTCTTTTTTGCTAGAAGCTTCTAAAGTAGCCTTGGTTTGCTTTTTACTACGACCCTTCTTTTCAGGCTCATTCGCAGAAATTTTAACGTCCTTAGTGTCTTGCGGATATGTCTCTATTATGCCGGGATCTACAGACTCCACAGAGATTTCAGCGGTTCCTTCTCCTTTAAGATCTCGTTCGAGGTATCCCTTCATATTTTCTAATCCACCAATTTCGCCCTTTGCTGCTTCTGGCATCATAGGTAGTTCCGGTGTCATGAGTCCGCCAACCGCCATTGCTGGCCCCGGGACTGAAGGAGCTTGCGGGTAGGCAAACGGAGCCCCGTAAGATGACATAGGGGAACTGTAGCTTGGATGATAATCATAACCTGGATGCTGCCAACTCATTTCCTGTGGAAATGGGGCGTTTCCATACATCTCAGGGAAAGCATGCGCTGGCTGAGAGGCTGTATAAGGCTGGTGACCATAATGTGGATAAGCTGCATTTTCCATGGGGTTCATCATCCCCCCCATTTCAGGCATTTGATAGGCCGGTGAAGCTGATATTCCAGGGTATTCTGAAGCCATGGATCCTAGATACATCATCGCTTGTTCATGATGGGGCTCTGGAAAATCGTAATATGATGATACTTTTTCAGCAGGGACTTGATATTGATAAAATAGATGCTGGCTTTCGGGTTGTTGGTATGGGTAAGGAGCTGGGCCCGAACACCCGCAAGGAGAAGAAGGGTATTCCATCGCCGGAAGTATTGCCGGTGGTTGCTCCACTTGATAATACTGCGGATAGGGCAGATTTGGGTACTCCGGCTGTGGAAGACTTGGGAGTTCCTCGTATTTTGCCGGTTCGTGCATCATAGGTCCTACATTCATCGGCTCATACATCATCGAATCATAGGTAGGGTCAGACTTCATCGATTCATGTTTCATCGGTTCATACATCATTGGTTCATACATCATTGGTTCGTATTTCATGGGTTCATGCTTCATCGGCTCATACATCATTGGCTCGTATTTCATGGGTTCATGCTTCATCGGCTCATACATCATTGGCTCGTATTTCATGGGTTCATATTTCATGGGTTCATACTTCATCGGTTCAACCTTAGGTGGCTCAACCTTTATCGGCTCGTATTTAACCGGTTCGGTTTTCACTGGCTCATACGGAGTTGGTTGAATATTGATCGGCTGAAGCTTCGTCGACTCATATTGAATTTGCTCAACCTCAATTTTGATTTCTACTGGGAGTTCTATATGGACTGGCTCCTGATTAGGCGGTTGAACATTGACTGGCTCTTGTTTTGGCGGCATCACCTGCACTGCCTCCTGCTTAGGTGCTTCCATGGGAGCTGGCTGTGGTGCTGGAACCTCCGTAGGCATTTCCATCGTTGGTTTCTTTTTAAGCGGCTTAGGTTGAATCCCTTCAGCCATAACATTGCCCGGTTCGTTCATTTGTGCACCGGCTATCGGCGCTGTGTTCTTCTTCTTTACTACCTGCGATTCAGCCTCTATGATGCTGCTGTGACCTGCATGCGGATTCGTTATAGCTGGAGTCCCTGGAGTGTCTCCAGAGCCCGCTGGGATGTTAACAATATCCCCGACTTTCAGTTGGTTCGGATCGGCCAATTGAGGATTGGCCGCAATGAGAGACTGGAGCGGAAGGCCCCAAGCCTTGGAAAGCTTCCACAGCGTGTCTCCCTGCTTTACAACGTGTTTGTAAGTATTTGCTTGCTCTCCGCCTCCGCCTACTGGGACAGCAACGGCTGGAATCTTCACTTTTTCGCCAATGGTCAGTTGATCCAGGTTTGTAATTTGCGGGTTAGCATCAACAATCTTCTGCAGAGGCACGTTATACTTTTTTGACAATTCAAACAAAGTATCGCCCTTTTTCACAATATGAATTTTCACGCGTTAAAGACCTCCTAGGTATCTTCTCCGGAACGCGATTGTTTCGCCCGGGGCCCATTTATTACATCCTATGCAGACGCCTAGGTTTTTGACATCCATTACAAATAAAAAATCCTATCCCCCATAACGGGAAATAGGATTGTAATTACTTTAGCTGGCAACTACCACACTTTTAAGCCGTCTTGCTCTACGATCGACCGGAATTCCTCAAGCAGCTTCAAGGTTACGGGCCCAGCATGTCCTTCACCGATCACACGGCCGTCCACCTCACGCACAGCGATGACCTCCGCCGCCGTTCCAGTAAGGAACACTTCGTCAGCAACGTAAACATCATGCAAAGTGAACGGTTGTTCTTTAAATTTATAGCCTTTTTTCTCGCATATTTCGATGATCGCCTCGCGGGTGATGCCCTCCAAAGCTCCTAAGTAGCATGGTGGAGTCACAATAATGCCGTTCTTAACGATAAAAATATTGTCGCCAGAGCCTTCCGTAACATAGCCTTGAGAGTTCAGCATAATCGCTTCACCCGCCCCGGAAAGGTTGGACTGAATTTTCACCAAAATATTGTTCAAATAGTTGAGCGATTTGATCTTCGGATTAAGTGCATCCGGAATGTTTCTGCGGGTCGAGACGGACACGGTTTTTAACCCCGTTTTGTAAGCTTCCTCGGAGTATATTGCCAACTGCTCGACGATAATGACAACGGATGCTTTCGGACAGCGATTAGGATCAAGGCCCAAATTGCCCGCCCCCCGGGATACAACCAAGCGAATATATCCATTGCGCAGCTCGTTGCGGCGCAGTGTTTCTACTAAGGCGTCCTGCATTTCTTGATAGGTCAGCGGAATTTCAAGCATAATCGATTTTGCCGAATCATATAAGCGGTCCAAATGCTGTTTGCATTTAAAAATATTACCGTTATAGATGCGAATACCTTCGAATATACCGTCACCGTACAAAAAGCCATGATCATAAACGGATACTTTAGCTTCCTCTTTCGTTACATACTGCCCATCTAAGTAAATCCATTGCTGTGACATTAGTTTTTTTTACACCTCCGCTTTTAGTTCTCCAAAAGAGTAGCTGGGATAACTACCTAGCACGCGTACTTGACACCCTAAAGCTTCAATCTCTCCGATCGCTGAGCCAAGCAGCACCGAGTCCAGTGAATCGAGCACATCCATGATGAAATAATAGCTTCCGAGCTTTTTCTTCGTAGGACGCGACTCAATACGCGATAAGTTCAGTTTGCGCCACGCAAACGCAGACAATACCTGATGCAGCGCCCCCGGAAAATCCTCCGGTAACGTCACCAAGAGACTCGTTTTGTTCTGAGCAGCTGTTTCTGGCAGCTTTATAGGCTCCCGACCGATCAGTGCGAAACGGGTGTAGTTGTTGTCATGGTCAGTTACCTTGGCGGCTAACACATCCAGCCCATGCCGTTTTGCACCAAGTGCAGTGCCAATAGCTGTCCAGCCTTGACCTGGGTGCTGCTTAACCAGTTCTATCGCCTCGGACGTGCTGCCCGTATGTTCAAGCTCTGCGCCTGGCATCCGAGAACGAATGAACTGTAGACATTGCGCCATGGCTACGGGATGAGAAAGCACTTTGATCACTTTAGAATAGTCTATATCGCCTTCCAGGGAAGAGTCTGAGCTAAATTCCTCGTACCGGCCGATTATATTTTGAACAGACGGATATACCCATTCCACTTGAATAGGGAGCTCTACCTCATGAACCAGCCAATCCATATGGAGACTTACCGAGCCTTCGATCGTATTCTCCATTGGAATTACACTATAGTTGCTTTTTCCACTGGCCGTTGCCAGAAAAACATCGGATATTTGCTTAAAATGAAGCAATTCAACCGGCTCCGCCCCTAACAGGTGCAGCACCGCCTCATGGGATACTGTTCCTTCCGGCAGCAATGCGATACGTTTCATGAACTAAAATTCCCCTTTGATATTTTCCAGAAATGATACATCTTTCTCCATAGTAAGCTCCATCGCGCCGGAAGTGCAAGGTTTAAGCCATATTGTCTTGGCAGCAATCCCCTGCTCCTTCAGAACTCCTAAGAGAAAAGACTCCAGTTCCCCCTCTTTTTGGCGGCGGCGGTCCACCAGCGCAAGCACGGTTGGTCCCGCACCGCTAAGCGCGGCTCCTAGTGCGCCATGCTCGGCGGCCTCCTCCAAAATCCGGGACAGCCCCGGAACCAGCGCCGCCCGGTACGGATGGTGAATCCGGTCCCGCATCGCGGACGAGATAAGGTCAAGCCGGTTAGCGACAAAAGCAGCCGTCAGCAGTGAAACATGACTGACGTTATACACCGCATCGGACAGGCTGATTTGGGTCGGCAGCGCCTCGCGTGCCTTGGAGGTCGATAATTGGAAATCCGGAATAGCGACCAATACATCCAGATCAGCAGGCGGATCTATGCGCAAATACTCGGCGTGACTGCCGTCCCAGATCGCCGTGATCAAACCGCCAAAGAGGGAAGCGCCAACATTGTCCGGATGATGCTCGATGGCTGTTGCCATATCGAACAGCTTCCCCCGGTCAAAGGGCGAACCGATCAGCAGGTTCGCGGCAAACAGCGCCCCGACGATCGCCGAAGCGCTGCTGCCAAGCCCCCTGGTCAGCGGAATGTCCGAATACATGGAAATCTCCAGTTCAGGCAAGGCTACTCCGGCTTCGGCGAAAACCATCTGGGCTACTGTATAGACCAGATTGCTTTTATCTTCCGGAAGTCCCGCCATATCTTGACCATGTAGATGAAACACTGTAGATTCCGCTGGTTTCATTTCAATGTAAAAATACAGAGAAAGCGCCATACCGAGGGTATCGAATCCGGGCCCTAGGTTGGCCGTACTTGCCGGTACCTTGACCCGGACACCATCTTGACGAATCATGCCTGCTCTCCTTGAAGCTTGGCGATCGCCGCCATAACGGCCTCTTCGGTGTCCTGAACAACGAGCGGCTCGCCTCCGATGCTTTTAATGGCAATATTCGGATCCTTCAAGCCGTGGCCAGTTAATACGCAAACGACCGTCTCCCCGCCTTTGAAATAGCCTTCGCGTTTTAGCTTGTAAACACCTGCTACAGAAGCCGCTGAAGCCGGTTCGGCAAAAATGCCTTCACGCCCGGCAATCGTGCGATAAGCCTCTAAGATTTCGTCATCTGTTACGTAATTGATTTGACCGCCCGATTCTTCAGCAGCGGCCACGGCTGTTTTCCAGCTTGCCGGATTTCCGATTCTAATCGCTGTAGCAATCGTCTCAGGCTCCAAGATTGGCTCGCCTTTGACGATTGCCATAGCCCCCTCAGCCTCAAACCCAACCATTCTCGGCAGAGAGTTTGATTTTCCACGTTCGTAATATTCTTTGAACCCTTTCCAATAAGCAGAGATGTTTCCAGCATTACCGACTGGGATAGCCAGTACATCAGGGGCTTTCCCCAACTGGTCACAAACCTCAAAAGCAGCCGTCTTCTGGCCTTCAATGCGGTAAGGGTTGACGGAATTGACCAGTGTGATTGGATGTTTCGCTGTAATTTCGCGGACGATTTCAAGCGCCCGGTCGAAATTCCCTTCAATCGCAATGACTTTCGCCCCATAAATCATAGCTTGTGCCAGCTTGCCCAAAGCGATATTGTTGTTCGGGATCAAGACGATACAGTCAATACCAGCGCGTGCAGCATAAGCTGCGGCTGCAGCCGAAGTATTGCCGGTCGATGCGCACATAATCGTATGGCTGCCTTCTTCAATGGCCTTGGCTACAGCCATCACCATGCCGCGGTCCTTAAAAGAACCGGTTGGATTTAAACCCTCGTATTTAAAATACAGATCAAGCCCCAGCTCATTCGATAAGTTTTCCGCACGGACAAGCGGAGTGTTTCCCTCTTGTAATGTAAGCTTCGGTGTCTTCTCTGTTACAGGCAAATATTGTTTGTAAGTTTCCAGCAAACCCAAGTATCTCATACGATGAACTCCTTTATTGGTTAATAATAGCGTTTTGAATAGCAAATGTATTTATATTGACAGTAGCCACTTATCCTTCAACACGGTACACGCTTTTGATCCGGTGAATAACATCAAGCGTTTCAAAGTAGTTTAGCACTTTTTCCATGCTTGCCTTGCTGGCGCTATGGGTGACGATCATAATCTCAGCACCCGGCACATTCGTGTTCGGCGACTGAACGACCGATTCCAGGCTGACTTCAAACTCGGCAAATGCCTGAGTAATTTGTGCAAGCACACCTGCTCTGTCATCTACGTGAAGGAGCAAGAAGTTTTTATAAAAAATCTGTTCATCGGTCTTAAGCTTCTTAGGCTTATATGGAACAATCGCCTTCAGACCATTGACGCCAAGCCGCAGGTTTTTAACGACTGCGATTAAATCAGCGACTACGGATGTTGCCGTAGGCATCTCCCCGGCGCCTGCTCCGTAGAACATTGTTTCCCCAACAGCTTCGCCAAACACGTAAACCGCATTATAAACACCGTTAACCGCTGCGATCGGATGCGTTTTCTTAACCATCGTAGGCTGAACGGTAATGCTGAACTCCTCTTCTTGGCATTCGGCAATTCCGAGCAGCTTCATTTCATAGCCGAGTCTCTTCGCGTACAAAATGTCCTCTTTGGATACATTGGATATCCCGCGCACCTGAACATCGCTAAGTTCAACATTGGTCCGGAACCCCAACGTTCCGAGGATCGCCATTTTTCTCGCTGCATCCAGGCCCTCTACATCGGAAGTTGGATCGGATTCCGCATATCCAAGCTGCTGGGCTTCCTTCAATACGTCTTCATAGGAGGCGCCCTCTTGACTCATTTTGCTCAAAATGTAGTTGGTGGTGCCGTTTACGATGCCCATAATCTTCACGATCCGATCGGACGAGAAGCCTTCAATCAACGTACGAATGATCGGAATTCCGCCGGCAACGCTAGCTTCGTAAAAAACATCGCATTGGTTCTCCATCGCTTTTGCCAAAACTTGCGAGCCGTACAGCGCCATCAGGTCCTTGTTTGCTGTGACGATATGCTTTCCGCGCTCTAACGCTTCTAAAATGTAGGCCTTTGTCTGCTCAACACCACCCATCACCTCAACGATGACATCGATTTCCGGGTCACGGATCACTTCCCACGGATCCTCCGTCAGCTTGCTGGGATCAACTGTGAGCGTACGGGTTTTATGCATATTTTTGACCGCAATTTTCTCAATCACAATCGGAGAACCTACCTGACTACTCAGGTCTTCCTGATGTCCTTCCAAAATTCGCACGACTCCGGTACCTACAGTACCTAATCCGAGCAAACCAACTCTAACAGGTTTCACCAACTATCCCCTCCATTTATCTATATAAGCCTTTCCCCAGACTTCAGCATCTACCCCTGACCGACGATTTGTGTTCTTCTTACGCCGGATACTCCCTGAAGGGACTGCAGCATAACATCCAACTCTTCGGTTAGGCGCGAGGTTTCCACAGAGATCACCACATTGGCCCTCCCCTGCAGCGGAATACTTTGATTAATCGTAAGTACGTTTCCACCGGAGCTGGCGATGAGCGTAAGCACCTTTGATAACATACCGGACCGGTGCTCCAGATCGAACGAAATGGTTACGATGCTTTCCCGTTCAATTTGGTTTAAATGATGGATTCCGTCTTTATATTTATAGAATGCACTCCGGCTAATCCCCACTTGAGCGACAGCCTCGTGAACAGTCTTCACTTCACCTGACGCAAGCAGCTGCTTAACCTGAAGTGTTTTAACAACGGCTTCGGGTAAAATATCCTCACGAACCAAATAATAATGCTCCTTCACAAACGTCCTCTCCTTAGAGACTTTTGTTTTTATATAGTGGACATTATAACGGAAAGCAGCATATCCGGCAATGCTTTTCCTAATACGAAGCTGCGGATTTTTCAAGTTGAAGTTCCCGATATAGAAAAAAAGCACCTTACGGTGCTTTCATCGTTTTAATAATAGTAGCTGCTTCCTTCCACGAATTCAAATTCAAAATCGCCGATACGAACCAGCGTGCCGTCCTTGGCACCCCGCTTGCGTAGCTCCTCATCCACGCCCATATGCCGTAGCGTCCGAGCCAGCTTGAGAATCGCATCATGGGAATTAAGCTGCATTCGCTTCATCATCCGCTCGATTTTGACGCTCTCCACAATAAACATCTCGTTTTCGCGGCGGATCGTAAAGTCCTCTTCATCCTCACGTTTGTCGAGCTTATAGATTTTCCGTTCTTCCAGTTCGGTAACTTCCTCAATATTTGGCTCTGGAATTTGATCCAGCAAATCCGCAACACGATACAACAATTCCTGTACGCCCTGACGAGTGAGTGATGAGATCGGCATAATTTCCAAATCGTCACGCACTTCGCTTACTTGCTTTCGAAACTGTTCCAGATTTTCAGCCGCTTCAGGCATATCCATCTTGTTTGCAGCAACAATTTGAGGGCGTTTCTCGAGATCAGCATTGTACTGTCTCAGCTCGTCATTGATTTTCTGCCAATCCTCAAACGGATCCCGACCTTCTGAACCCGCCATATCCACAACGTGAATGATTAATCGCGTCCGCTCTACATGGCGCAGAAACTCATGTCCAAGACCAACGCCCTCATGGGCCCCTTCAATCAATCCCGGCAAATCAGCCATAACGAAACTGCGGCCTTCACCAACGTCTACAACTCCGAGATTAGGAGTAATTGTCGTAAAGTGGTAGGCGCCAATTTTCGGCTTTGCCGAAGATACCACGGAAAGAAGTGTCGATTTACCAACGCTCGGAAAACCGACTAGTCCGACATCGGCCATCACTTTCAGTTCAAGCACGATCCAGCGTTCCTCGCCTTCTTCACCATGCTCGGCGAGCTCTGGAGCCGGATTGTTTGGCGTTGCAAAGCGGATATTACCGCGTCCCCCACGACCTCCACGAGCCACAACAATTTGCTGACCGTGACGAGTCAAGTCAGCCAGCACCTCTTGAGTGTCATCGTCAATAATGACCGTACCTGGGGGAACCCGGACGAGCATGTTTTCAGCGTTGGCCCCGTGCTGGCTCTTATTGCGCCCTTTTTCACCTTTTTGCGCCTTAAAGTGGCGTTGGTAACGGAAGTCCATCAGCGTCCGCAAGCCTTCGTCTACGCGGAAGATGACATCGCCGCCCTTACCGCCATCGCCACCGGCCGGCCCGCCTTCCGGTACATACTTTTCCCGGCGGAAAGCGACGATTCCATCACCACCGTCGCCCCCTTTAACATAAATTTTTGCTTTATCTACAAACATGCATTCACCTCATTTATTTTCCCGCAAGGGACTCTAAGCTGCAACGAACAGTTACCGGCATCAGGCTGTTCGACACGAACCCGTTTACCCGATATCCATTCAACCATATGCTTATTCAGCGTTTCCATATTTCCGTGAGGGCTTTCCTGGTCAAAGCGTACCAATACCTCGTCATTCTGTCGCAAAATGGATAATTTGATCTGCAGCATTTCTCCCCACGACGACCTGCCGGTGTACTGAAAGGCTCTCACCGTCTCCACGATCGCCTCGGTCAATTCCTCCGCGTCATTAGCGGTCAGAAGTCCATCAAGCTGCAAATCATCCTTAATATCCATCTCCAGTTGGACTGATCCGTTCACTTCACGAAAGGACTGTAAATAAAAGACCAATGACGGAATTCCTAGTCTTGAGATTTTACTCTCAATGACCATTCTTGCTTTTATTCTTTCCACACAGTCGGTAAGTTTATCAATCTTCCCTAGTTGGATATACCCGTATAAAATCTGCAAATCATTCATCCAGTCGTGCCGATGGTGACCTAATGTGGCCATAGCGGTTCGCTGTACCGATTCCAGCAATAACTTCCGCTCTTTGTCCGCCTGTTTTTTAACATATCTCACGTAAGCCCAAAATACGATGAACAGGCATGCACACAAGATAACATGTCCAATTGGCGATTTCACATAATAACTTAAGGCCAGACAAATGATCGTGAGCAGCCCCACGACCGCCGGCACCGCAAACCGATGTTTCATATACTCTCCGTTCCCCTAACAATTTGGGTGGCACCCACCCTGGCATCATTACCCAGTATATCATAAAGCCCATAAGAAATATTGCCTTGTTATGTAGTTGCGGAAAAATCGAATAAGCGTTAAAAAAGCCCTGGCACTTTGTGCCAGGGCTTTAGAAGCTAGCTCGCTATGCAGCTATCTTAAGCTTCAACTGCAGCCGCTACTGGAGCGGTTTCCACTGGGTAGACGCTCACTTTTTTACGATCGCGACCCCAACGTTCGAATTTAACAACACCGTCAACTTTCGCAAACAGCGTGTCGTCCGAACCGATGCCTACGTTAGTACCAGGATGGATTTTCGTACCGCGTTGGCGAACGAGAATACTTCCTCCTGTTACTGTTTGACCGTCAGCACGTTTCACGCCAAGGCGTTTCGCAATGCTGTCACGTCCGTTTTTCGTGGAGCCTACACCCTTTTTAGAAGCGAACAACTGGAGATCCAATTTCAACATTATGGTCTACCTCCTTCTTCAAATAGTGACTTCCTGTATCTGAATATACTTCCCATACGAATCTTCGATAGTCCTTAGCATAACGACAAGAGAGGCAAGCAGCAGTTCAGCCCGCTCAAGAGCCCCAGGCGGAACAACAGATGGAAGACTCGCGCTTAAAAAGCCGTTCTTCATCTTGGAATCCATAACGATCCCCGTAAGTTCCTCAATGGAATTGACCGTCCCTACGGTAACGGCCGAAACTCCGGCACATACGATATCCTCACCGGACTTAGCATAGCCTGCGTGACCTTCCACTTCAAAACCCAAAATGCCATTATCCTTTCGTCGTAATACGGATACGATTATCAATAACCGCACCTACTTACGCTTGGATTTTCTCGATGGTTACTTTAGTGTAAGGTTGACGATGACCTTGTTTCTTGTGGTAGTTCTTCTTTGGTTTGTATTTGTAAACGATCACTTTTTGGCCTTTGCCGTGTTTTTCGACTTTCGCCGTAACACTTGCGCCGGATACCAATGGAGCTCCCGTTACCAATCCTTCACCTTTAGATACTGCCAACACACGGTCGAACGTTACGCTAGCGCCGTCCTCTGCGTTCAATTTCTCGATGTAAAGAACATCGCCCTCTTGAACACGGTATTGTTTACCGCCAGTTTCGATAATTGCGTACATTTGCTTGCACCTCCTCATGTCTCAGACTCGCCTGATTCAGGTGCCGCTAAGCTTAGTTAGCGAACTTGTTGACCCGATCGGAGCGGTTACAGCATGTGCACAAGCATGACTCATGACACATACCTTAATATACTATCATGGGATATATAAAAAATCAACTAAAAATCGTGATTTCCTCACGCATTCGTTTTCTTGTCATTTCTAGCAAACCGAGCTTGGTCCATCCTAAAATGTGATGCTGCGTACGGTCACCATACATCGATTTTTCCAGTCGTTCCCATACGGCAGCGCGGTGCTCCTCACGTTCCATGTCGATAAAATCTACAATGATAATTCCGCCGGTATCCCGGAGTCGAACCAGTCTGGCCATCTCCTGCGCAGCCTCCAAATTCGTCTGAAACACCGTATCCTCCAAACTTTCGCCGCCGATAAATTTCCCGGTGTTTACATCGATCACGGTCAACGCCTCTGTCGTATCCCAGACCAAATATCCCCCGCCCGGGAGCCAGACCTTTCGCTGAAAATCTTTTTCCAAGCGAGATTTAATATCATAATGATCAAACAGCGGAGTTTCCCCTGCGTACACGACGATTCGCGGCGTTTCTCCCGGCAGCATCGCACGAAGGAAGGCTTGGGCCTCTTTTGCCTGATCAGGGCAATCCATGATGAGCTCATCCGTCTCAGGACTGTATACATCTCGCATAAGACGTTGGATCATGCTTAAATCTTGATGGAGCAAAAAAGGAGCTGAAGCCTTTTGAGCTTTGTCCATAATGACGGCCCACTGCTTACGCAGCATCGTCAAATCCTCATCAATCGCCTGCCGGTCCTCATGCTCGGCAACCGTTCGCAGAATGAGCCCTTCCTCATCGCTACGCAGCTCTTCTCCAATCGTTTTCAAACGTTGTCTTTCTTCTTCGCGCCCGATCTTTTTGGAGACGGCAACATACCCGGCTGTTGGCATATAAACCAGCCAGCGTCCTGGAAGCGAGTAATGCGTCGTTACCCGGGCCCCTTTATTGCCAATAGCCTCCTTAATCACCTGCACAACCAGCTCTTGACCGGGCTTTAGCAGCTCCGAAATCGACGGCTTATGCTTTGGCTGCTTTTCCAGATGAGGATGCAGTACGTCATCGATATAGAGAAATGCATTCTTTTTCTGTCCAATATCAACAAAAGCAGCTTGCATGCCTGGAATCACATTTACGACTTTGCCTTTGATAAAGCTGCCGATCAGTCCTCTATTCTGAGAACGTTCCGCTGCATACTCCACCAGATTGCCGTTCTCCATAAGCGCCATCTCTGTAGAGCCGGGTTCACAGTGAACAATCATCCTTTTCATGATCTCACCCTTCTTACGTTCTGTCAGAAACATTGTCCGCTTCATTATACCATGGTTTCCACTCTTTAGGCGCCGGGATTCCCCCGTAAATAAGAGGAAATTACCCGCTGCTCCGGCACAACGGCAACGACATTTCCCTGATGGTTCATCACATAAATAAAGTGATATTTTTCCCTTTTAAATAGACGTAAAATGTGATCCAAAGGTTTCGACTTTTCGGCAACAATCGGTTGGGCCAAGCTGCCGCCTACTAGGTGCCTCATAAAGCTCTTATCGCGATTCATGAGAAATCTCAGAAATCGATAAGGGATGTTTCGGTAATCCATCAGATTCGAATAAAGCAAGAAGGAGCCTACAAGCAGTAAATTGAATTGCAATCCGCCAAAGTTCAGCAGGACAGGCACTACAGCATAGGCAAGCAGCAAGGTGCTAAACACGAGACTGATCCGGAGCGACCAGACAAGCGTTGAATGATAAGGAAGCAAGATACTGCATATAGATTGACATATTTTCCCACCATCTAGAGGCAGGATTGGCAGTAGATTAAATAGTGCAATTATCATATTGCTTTGGATAAAATAGGCCAGAAAGGGCCCGTCCCAAAAGCCAGCCGCATGAAGCAGCCAAGAAGCCCCGATTAGCACCAGATTTTGAAAAGGCCCCGCGAGGGCAATGGCCATTTCCCGCCCAGCGGTCACATAACCCGTATCCTCCATAACAGCCACGCCCCCAAATGGAAGCATTTGCACGGACAAGACCGTAATTCCGAACCAACGAGCCGCTGCGACATGTCCCAGTTCATGTACAAATACAATGGCAAACAGCGCAAGTAGCTCCAAAAAATGCCCGGTTAATACGGAGGTCAACATGATGATGACAAAAAAAGGATGAAATGTCACCGTGATGCCACGCCACTTAATCAAATGGAATCACATCCGCCGGGTCTACATACCGGTCATCTTTTTTTAGAGCAAAATACAAGGTAGGAAGCGGTGACTCCGAGGCTGGCGGCAGGCTTCCGATTACATCGCCCCCTTCCAGCCAATCGCCTTTCTCGACTGAAATTTGCTCTAAATGTCCATAAATTGAAGTATATCCATCAGCGTGCTGAACCGTAACCGTCGGACCTGTTAGCGCATCCTGAGTCACACTAAGGACCCGCCCTGTCTGTACATTTTTTACCTGCACTATACGATTGCTGCCTCGGGATTCAGGAATAATTTCCACTCCCCTTAAGCTAAGCGCAAAAGTCCCGGCAAAACTACCTGACATGGGAGAAGTAAAGCCCCCAGCCGCCCCGACCTTTACCCCGCTGTCTCCATGATGCTTAAAAATTGGAATAAACGAAGGAGGACCCCCAAAATGTTCTTCATACCAGGTTTCCACCGCGGCAAAATCCATTTCTTCGGTTAATGATTCTACAATAAAGGCGCGCAGCGGCAGCGCCCAAGATGGTTCATACCGGTCAATCCCCCATACGGCTGTAAAAATGATCCCGCTGATAATAAAACGGACAACCAGCGATTTCCAAAAGGAAGGACGTTTAACAGGAAAATTATCATCGTATTTCGTACTATTCCAGCCGTAAGACTCCCGCCATCTGCCTTGCCCCTGCTGCTTCCACGCAAGCTCCGGGTCTTGCTCCTGTTGATCCGTCTCTCTTATTTCGCTGGGTGGTTCTTTCGGCCTGACTGCGCTGATATTATTAGCTCGCCCCGCCGTTTCCGGGAGAAGAGGGCCTGCAGCATCCTCCAGCGTTAATTGACGAATTCGCTCTGCCCTCCGTTTCTTCACGTTAGCTTTCACGTCCATTCTCATTCACCCCATTTTTACCTCAGGTGTTCTTTCTTCTTATACCTATGAGGGGCTTGACCGGAATATGAACAAGCTATCCGAAGCAGCAAAAAACCGGGGCCTTTCGGCACCGGCTTGTTCACTCTACATTGTATTTTTCCTGATGCAGCATGATGCTGAACACCAGGCCGATACATAACATGTTGATAAGAAGCGAGGTTCCCCCATAGCTGATGAATGGCAGCGTAATACCGGTAATCGGCATCAACCCGATCATCATCCCGACGTTCTCGAAAATTTGAAACAGAAACATCGCGACGATGCCAACGATGATGTAGGCTCCCCTTTTATCAATGCAGTGCAAAGCTATTAAAATCATCCTATAAATCAACAAGAAATATATTAATAGAAGCACCGAAGCGCCGATAAAGCCGAACTCTTCGCCTACTACGACAAAAATGGAATCCGAATACGGATAAGGGACGAATTTTTTATTCTTCAGTTCCCCCTTCATATATCCGTCTCCCAGCAACCCGCCGGAACCGATCGCAATCTTGGCATAATTCGATTGATGTTTGTCGTCGTTTGAAGCTTGATCCGGATTAATAAACGTATTGATCCGTTGATACCAGTGCAACTTCTGATGTTTCTCAAGGTAATCGTGGATTTGAGTATTGTAGGTGGTAAACAGCGTAACGAACAAAATTAACACCACAACCGCAGCAGTCATAGCAATGAGCACATGACTATATTTCGCATTTCCGATCCAAAGCATAGCTACAAGGATGACCAGATAAATGATGGCATTCCCAAGGTCAGGCTGGATGAGCACGAGAAGGAACGGGAGCAAATTGACCAGAGCAATCGGTACAATGTCTCGTCGAAACTGCAAATGCTGCCCCTGTCTTTGTCCGAGCATATATGCGGTCATCAGGATTAAAATGACCTTGACCAGCTCCGCTGGCTGAAACTGCAGTCCCCCGATTCTAAACCAGCTTCGCGCACCGTTGATCTCCGGTGCGAACAAATACACCGCCACCAGAAGAACACACCCCGCGGCATAATAATACCAGCTAAACCGCAGTAAGGTGCGATAATCGACTACTGCCATACCAAAAACGACGATAAAGCCCAAAATATAAAAATAAACGGTTTTCATATCGTAACCGACAAATTCTGAATCATAGGGCGCAATGGCGCTATGCACCAGTAATGAACTGAAAAGCATAAAAGCGGCTAAAATTCCGACAATCAGCCAGTCTATCTTTTTAATTTTAAAAAACAAGCTTGATCAACCCATTCCAAAAAACTTCTTGAAGCGTGTAAACACACCCTTCTTTTGATCCAGGAGCATTAGCGGCACCGTATCGCCAAGTATCCGGCGGGCTATGTTGCGATACGCGATTGCGGCGGCCGAATCGGGATTCATCACCGTTGGCTCCCCACTGTTCGCTGCTTTTATAACCTTTTCATCATCGGGTACAATCCCAATTAAATCTATATTTAGCACCTGCAAAATACCTTCGATATCGAGCATATCGCCCGCCTTCATCATATTTACCTTAATTCGGTTAACGACGAGTTTTGGAGAAGCGATATGCGAATTTTCCAAAAGCCCGATGATCCGGTCGGCATCGCGAACAGCTGCGTTCTCCGGCGTAGTGACGACGATAGCCTTATCCGCACCGGCAATAGCATTTTTAAAGCCCTGTTCGATACCCGCAGGGCAATCAATGATAACATACTCATATTCCTTCTTAAGCTCAAGTACAATGTCCTTGACTTGTTCAGGAGAGATGGCGTTCTTGTCTTTTGTTTGCGCCGCAGGCAGCATATAAAGCTCATCGAACCGTTTATCTTTCACCAGCGCCTGATTCAACCGGCAGCGGCCTTCAGCAACATCGATCAGATCATAAATGATCCGATTTTCAAGACCCATGACGACATCTAAATTTCGAAGGCCAATATCCGTATCGACCAGACATACCTTTTTGCCCAATAGGGCAAGAGCCGTCCCGATATTAGCTGAGGTTGTCGTTTTACCGACACCGCCTTTACCAGACGTAATGACGATAGCTTCTCCCATCTTTCACACCCCTCTAAACACGTTAAGATCCGGTCTTATCCGGGTCACGTTAACGATTTTGTCGATTTGCATTTTCCCGTCCAATAAAAAGGCAAATTCCATACTCGTCTCCCGATTCTCCCACTCGTCCGGAGGTCGGCTGATCGTCTCGGCGATGCGCAGTTGTGTAGGCGACAAATATGACGCAGCGATGATCGCTTTCTCGTTGCCTTCAAAGCCTGCATGTGCCATCCCCCGAAGAGCGCCAAGGATCAAGATGTCCCCTGTACAGACAATCGTCCCTCCCGGGTTAATATCACCGATGAACAGCAAATTTCCCTCATGACGAAGGACTTGGCCAGAACGTACGATACCTGTCATCGTCGTTAGTGCATTTTCATCCTTCTCACGGGCCAAGGCCGGTGTTTCGATGGAGCGAACAAGCAGATTTCCTTTTTGCTTCAATATATCAAGAATCATTTCCTTCTGATCATCGGTCACTAAACGCGTCCCCAGCTTCACATCTACGTGAATGATTGGGCCAGTCAAAATATTCTGATGACTAAACTCTAATTTATAGCGAAGCTCCTCCAGAAGACTTGAGAAATCACACTTGTCGTCCAGAAGGAATACCAGGCCATCCTTAATTCCTTTTATGGTTACGTGGTTGGATTTCACTGTCATAAGCCTGTCCCTCCCTCCTAATCAATTCGTGCCGGAGCGGACAAGTTCCTGCTTGAGCAAGGAAAAGTCCGTGGAAGTCAAGCGTTCTCCTCTGGGGCCCGTCTCTTCGTCAACATTTCCAGTTGACGCCGGAGCGGCACATAGATGATAAGAGCAAATATAAACTGCACAAATACATTGGGAATAATGTGGTTGCTTAACGCCCAAGTGTACGGTTCATGCGTCAGCTCGAATAGCGAATATGTCCCAAACAAAATGGAATCCAGCAGTAGACTTCCAATCAGAACGATGATCATCATTAGTGGAAGGGGAGCACGCTGGTTACGGGATAGGAGACCCATCAAGTAGCCGGTTAATCCCATCGCAAAAGAATACGCTCCAATAAGGGCTCCATAAAACACGACATCATGAAGCAGCCCGAAGCAAAGACCAAGAAGCAGTCCTGTATGACGGTTGTCGTATATCGAAAAATACAAAATACCGATAAACACCAAATGAGGAACAATTCGCGTCTGCCACGATCCCGGAATTAGCCATGGGACGATGGTACCTTCTAAGATAAACAGGAGAAAAAGCAGCAATATGAGAATGAACTTGCGGTTTCTCACTTTCCTTCACCGTCCGGTGTAAACACAACAAACAGCTCTTTCCAGTCGGTAAAGTTAGCTGCCGGCTCAACGGTTGCCGTGTAGGTCAAGCCATATTCACCTACTTGAATCTCCTTAACTTTTCCGATAATCATCCCGCGTGGGAAAACACCACCGATCCCTGAGGAAACGATCAGGTCGTCTTTAGCCAGGGATTTCTTATCCTGAATACGCGTCATCAGGAATTTGCCCTGCTTCTTATCGAACGTTTCAATCATCCCAAACACATCGTTCTCCTTGCCCAGAGCGGTCACGGCGATGCCGTTCGAGTTAGGGTCTTTGGCATCCATTGATGTTACCAGCTTGACGGTAGACGTCATGTAACTGACATGACTAACAACACCGACCAGTCCGTCCGTAGAAGAGACAGCCATACCTTCCTTAACACCCTCGCGCTCGCCGATATCAACTACAATGGTCCGATTAACAGGGTCATCATTAACACTCAGAACCTGAGCGATTTTCCATGTATAGTCGTATCTCTCCTTCTGCGCATCCGTGAAATGAAGTTCGTCCTGTAGCCTTTTGTATTGCTGCTCTATGAAATTGTAGTTTACTTTGTCGCGGGTGTAATGAGCAAGGGCAATTTTTAGTTCCTCATTCTCCTCCTGCAAGGATCGCAGGTTTGAAATATCTTCAAATAAGCCCGCTACGTAGCCAGCGGGCTTGTAAAACACGTATTGCACGAAGCCAACCGTGTCCTTCACAAATTTCTCCGGCCAGGACAAGGAAGTTCTTGACCCGAGTGAAAACCCCATAACCGCAATGAATAAAATAAGTCCCATCAATAAAAAAAACAGTCTTTTGTTGCCAAGCAGCTTAAACAGTTTTAGCACCCTCCAACCTTACATATTTCTTAAATAAAAGCGGCATGGCCGTCCCATAAGGACGGCGCCACTTTATGATAAGGGGTGTCTTCTTTCAAACGATCATTTATCGTCTTGAACGAAGGGCTGAACTACTTTTAGATTTGAATAAATGGATATTATCCAAAGCTCTGCCTGTACCAACGGCTACGCAATCAAGCGGGTTCTCCGCTACAATGACCGGCATTCCCGTTTCACTCGCGAGCAATTTATCCAAGTTGCGGAGTAGCGCCCCGCCACCGGTCAATACGATCCCACGGTCCATAATATCGGCAGCAAGCTCCGGCGGACATTTCTCTAGCGTTACTTTTACGGCGTCCACAATCGCTCCAACCGTATCGCTAAGAGCATCGGAAATTTCATCCGAGGTAATCGTGATCGTCTTTGGAAGGCCGCTCACCAAATCGCGTCCGCGAATTTCCATCGTTTCTACTTTCTCCAGAGCCAAAGCAGAGCCGATGTCCATTTTGAGCTGTTCTCCAGTTCTTTCCCCGATCATTAAATTATATTGGCGCTTGATGTATTGGATGATCGCTTCATCCATTTCATCCCCAGCTACACGAACTGATTTGCTCGTAACGATGCCACCAAGCGAAATGACAGCAACC
The DNA here is from genome assembly GCF_042678945.1 of Paenibacillus puldeungensis. Classification (NCBI taxonomy): domain Bacteria; kingdom Bacillati; phylum Bacillota; class Bacilli; order Caryophanales; family Paenibacillaceae; genus Paenibacillus; species Paenibacillus puldeungensis. The sequence continues at coordinate 19,677 of NZ_JBHTLM010000019.1, forward strand.
TCTGTTGTACCGCCACCAATATCTACTACCATGCTCCCTGTTGGCTCCCATACCGGCAAATCAGCACCAATAGCTGCTGCAAAAGGCTCCTCGATCGTATATGCCTCTCTGGCTCCGGCTTGCTTCGTCGCATCCTCGACGGCACGCTGTTCTACAGCTGTAATGCCGGAAGGTACACAAACCATCACGTTCGGATGACGTTGGAAAAGCGAGCGCTGCTTTTGCGCCTGATTGATAAAATATTTGATCATGGTAGCGGTCGTATCAAAATCGGCGATAACTCCATCCTTCATCGGGCGGATTGCACGAATGTTTCCAGGAGTTCTACCTATCATTTTCTTAGCGGATTCACCTACAGCAACAATGCTCTTCGTATCAGTGTGAATCGCAACCACGGACGGTTCTCTTACGATTATCCCTTTACCACGCGTATAAACCAGCGTATTTGCCGTTCCCAAATCAATTCCCAAGTCTTTCGTAAAGCCACCCAACATGCTGTTTTCTTCCTTTCCTTCTGTATCTAATCTATTATATTACATCAAGCCCTGCTCCTTCAAACTGACGAATTTTCCATCTCCAATCACGATATGATCCAGAATGTCGATCCCTACAATCTCTCCTGCTTCGCAGAGCCGTTTTGTCATGAGGATATCCTCCTCACTTGGCGACGGATCCCCGCTTGGATGATTGTGTGCACATATAACGGAAGCGCTGCTGCACTTTATTGCTGCCCTGAACACCTCGCGTGGGTGAACGATCGTTGCATTCAAGCTTCCGATGGAAAGCGTCTCTTGAGCAATGATATGATTTTTCGAATTCAAAAAAAGACAAACAAAATGTTCCTTTTGCAGATAACGCATCTGCTCCATCAAAAGCTCCGCCGCCACATGTGGACTGCGGATCACCTCAGTTTCCGGCAGCCTTGCCTTTGCCAGCCGCTGCCCTAGTTCAATGCCCGCTTTAAGCTGCACCGCCTTGGCCGGCCCTATTCCCTTCAATCGGGTCAATTCATCAAGGCTCATATCGACTAGCCCGCGAATACCCTGCATCCCCGACAAAAGACGCTGAGCCATATGCACAGCCGATTCGTGACGCGTACCCGTTCTCAGAAGAATTGCCAATAGCTCGGCATGACTTAACGCGCTGGCTCCGTAAAGCATCATTCTTTCTCTTGGCCGTTCCTCTGAAGGAAGATCTCTTAGCATATAAGAGGTTGATTTCATACTCAATCCCTCGCTTCCGAATTGGTTTGTGAGCGAATCCGGATAATCCGGTAATCGCTATCCAAATAGTTCGGAAGGATATGCTTTATCACTTCCTCGATTTTACACGTTACTTTGGTTGATCTTTAGAGCACATGGATATCAAATTCCGCCAGCATGTCCACCAGCAAGGAGAGTGGTAAACCAACCACATTGAAATAGCAACCCTCAATGCCAGTAACGATCGTGGCCCCTAGTCCCTGGATTGCATAAGCTCCAGCCTTGTCGAGTCCTTCCCCGCTCCGAGCATAAGCCCAAACTTCATCCTCGGTCAGCGCCTTCATGGTAACTACTGTCGAACGATAATCGACCTTCATGTTTCCGGTCAATCCGTCTTGACAGGCAACCCCGGTATATACCGTATGGCTTCGGCCTTGTAATGAGCTTAGCATGGCCGCAGCCTCTTGCTCATCTCTCGGCTTGCCCAAAACGACGCCATCCCTAACAACAATGGTGTCGCTGCCGACGATAACGCCGTCTTTCGAAGTTTCAGTCAACGTATTATAGACCGCGTTTGCTTTTCTAGCCGCGAGTTCCATCACAATCTGCTCAGGCGACCAAGTGTCCGGAGTTGATTCGTCAGCGTGGCTTGGCACCACGTCAAAGGGAATTTGCAGTGAAGCGACTAATTCGCGTCTTCGCGGTGATGTCGAAGCAAGGATTACTCGGCGCAAATGTTTGGTTTCCAAGGGCTGAATTCTCCTTTTTGACGAAATGACAAGAAAAGAATGTGCCTTTATTTGCAAGAAAAAACGGCATAACCGCCCTTGAATGGCGGATCCGTTTCTAAAGCTGCGAGAATCGACATTATTTCGCTGTAAATCCTCGCCATTTTTTGACACTTCCTTATTATAAGATTAATTCATTCTCAATACAAACATAAATAAGACAGGGGAAAGTATTTCCAATCCTGTCTTATTTATATCGACTCTTCTAACGTCATCGTTCGCTGTTCAGCAGGGCCTGCTCGGCCATAATGAACCGCATCATCTCATTTTGAACTTCCCATAACAGCGTCTTAGCTCCGCTTTTATTGAATTCGTTCATTGCTTCCAGGGCACCATTGATCGCCTTCTCCATTACATTCGCAGCATCATCTTTTGCCGATGACCATTTCCCCCGTACCGCCGACGCGCTTTCAGTCCATAATTGATGCTTCTGCCCCAGCTCCTTCAACTCATCGCTACTAACCTGCTGAGTATTTGTATCGCTAAGTAATGAAGCCGACTTAGAACTAAGCAGACTTACAAGCTCGGCGCTTTGAGCAAGGTATGTCTCCAATGTCTGCGCCTCTCCGTTAAATTTTATGGCGGCAGATGCAGGTAAATTAATTTCATGCAAAATTAGATGAACTCCTGCGGCTTTTAACTGTCCGCTTAGCAGCTTGGCTTGCTCGCGATCCGTTGAAACCCCGGCATACACTCTTTTCTCATCAACAGTATCCCGAGCGGCTGCTATTCCTGAAGCCTGAAGCTCCTCCTGTGCCTGCTGCACGCCCTGCGCTGTACTGAACACCCCGTATTGTAAAAAGTAATAAGTTTGCGTAGGCAGCGCAAAATTGACCTGAGGCAGCAGCTCCTCACTCGTCTGTTCGTCGCCGATTTCTCCCATCACCGGAACGCTTGCAGCTTCGCCGACATTGCTTTGTTTGGGAACCCCAATACCGGGCAGCGGGAGCTTAATCTCTTGGTTGAACATGGACAGGACAACGAATCCGAATAATGCTCCAGTAATGATGGCTCCAGTTAAGGACCCAGCCACCTTCCACCATGAGGTCCTCGTAGGTCGGTAATAATGCTCGGAATGATCATCCGTTGAAATTAGCGGGCCATCCGCCAGGACAGCACGATCATTTGGAGCAGTAATATAACCTGTATAACTCATATCGTCGATCCAATACTCATGTTCTTCCAAAGGTTCGGTGTCAGTGCTTTGGTCCTTGCCTAAGTGTTCACTAGACGACACCAGTTCAAGTTTTGGTTTGCTCGTTCGCGGACTTTCGGGAAAGACGGTTAGTCCCGTCCCCGTATAGTCAGTAAAAGGGTCTCCCCACTCCTCAACTACCTCAATCGCCCGGTACTGAGATGTCTGCCTCAGAGGTGCAACTTCCGATTCTTTGCCCTGTATGGGTCCGCTAGTGCGTATTTCCAACTCTTCCTTCTCTTCTTGATTTGAGACATATCCAACGCTCGGATGCCTCGGCTCAATTTTCCGCCCCGTTTCGTCAAACCGGAATGTCATTTTCGCTTTGTTCACGGTCCGCACACTCCTTGTCCATTCTTCTATCCTAAAAATATGATTGAACAAGGATGATTATTCTAAATAAGTAATTTTATCAAGTACTAAATGCGCTGTTTTGAGGAGGGGATAACCACAACTAAATGTATTTCATGCAGCTATTTCCGGGCAAATTCCGGATTTTTGGACTTTGCAGGGTTATTTCGCTCCTATTAGCTGCACTTTCTGCATCTAATTGTCTAAGGTTTCTGGCAAGTCGATGTTTAACTGCACAAAATGCATCTATATAGGTTGGACTAAACAAATGCGGAAAACAGGCAAGAGGGCCCTCTCATAAATTTTATTAATTCCAGTAAATGGGCAAGAAACCGCTGAAGCAATTCGCTCCAGCGGTTTCTTGAAATAAGTATTGTTCCAAAGCACAATTTATTTAGCTAACTTATCAGCAAGCTCGTAGCCAACTTTATAAATATCCCCGGCACCCATGGTGAGCACCAGGTCACCCGGTTTAAGCCGCCCCTGGAGATCGGCCAGCACATCTTGCTTAGTCGCCAAGTAACGAGCTCCCGGATTGCTGTTTTGCTTGATTAAATCAACCATCTTAGAAGAATGGACACCTTCAATCCGTTTCTCTCCAGCCGGGGAGTAAATATCGGTGATGATGACTTCATCCGCTTCTCCGAATGCACGACTGAACGCATCGAGCAGGAAGAAGGTTCGCGTATAGCGCTGCGGCTGAAAGACCGCGATGATCCGCTTACCGGTTGCTTTCGCTGCGGCAATGGTCGCTTGAATTTCCGTCGGATGATGAGCATAGTCGTCGATAATCAGGATTCCATTGCTTTCACCTAACACTTGGAAGCGGCGCTTCGCACCGTGAAAATGACAAATCGCTTCCGCGATATCCGCAAACGGAATCCCCGCTTCCATACAAACGATTACTGTAGCCATCGCGTTGTACACATTATGTCTTCCTGGCACGGATAATTCAATCGTTCCCAATTCTTCTGCACCGCGGTTCATCTTAAACGTTACGCAGCGGTCACCGAGTACGATGTCGTGAGCCGAGTAGTCGCACTCCTTCTCAATACCGTACGTAATCGATTGGGATTGAACCTTAGCCAAAAGCTCCAGGATATTGCTGTCATCTCCGCAAACAACCGCTTTGCCATCCGGCTTAATTTGATTAAGGAACTGAACATAAGCATCCTTCAGTCGTCCAAAATCACCGCCATAGTTTTCCAGATGATCCGCTTCAATATTGGTCACGACGCCGAGTGAAGGATGATATTGCAAAAACGAGCCATCGCTTTCGTCAGCTTCCGCCACGACGCATTTCCCGTGGCCTGCTTTTGCATTTGTCCCTACATCCATCAGTTCGCCGCCGATAATATAAGTCGGGTCTGTACCGCATTGCTCCATAACTAAAGCAATCATGGACGAAGTGGTTGTTTTTCCATGAGCACCGGCGACGGCGACGCCAGTACGCTCGTTCAACAAACGAGCGAGCATTTGAGACCGGTGCAAAATCGGAATTCCCTGTTCCTGTGCTTCAATACGCTCTACATTGTCTTGCGGCAGAGCGGTTGAATAAACGACGAGATCCGCGCCGTGGACCTGCTCAGCCGTATGGCCGATGTAGATTTTTGCGCCTTTAGCAGCCAGTTTCTCCGTCAGCTCCTGAGAAGCGACATCAGATCCGGTCACTGTATAACCCATCTCTAGCATAACGCGAGCGATGGCGCTCATGCCATAGCCGCCAATGCCGATAAAATGTACGTGTTGTTCCGTTGTATTTAACAAAATGGTCACCAGCCTTTTTCAGAATCGGTTTGATGCAAAAGGGTTGCCCGCACGTCAGAAATTAAATAAAGCGTGCCCGTCACTACCCCTAGATCTTCCCGTTCCGTCCGTGACTCCAAAAGCGAAAGGGCCTTTCTCCAGTCACGTTCTATGATGATATCCAAATCCGCTTTCGCATATTGTTCCTTAAGGTCAGTCACGAGATCGTATAACGCCTCGGCATCCATTTTTCTGCGAAAATCGGGCTCGGTCAGAATTAGCGTATCCACTATAGGTAATATATGCTTCATGTAGCCCTGATGATGCTTATTTGAAAGCATCCCCATCATTAAATGCAGCTTTCGGTAACGATACACCTCCGGCACGCTTTTAGCCAGTGACGCCGCACCTTCCGGATTATGAGCTCCGTCGAGGACAATGCGAGGCATTTCCGTTACCTGCTCCAGACGTCCTGCCCAGAACGTAGTACGAAATCCATCCAGTAGCTGCTCATCTTCCAAAATGAAGGCCATATACTGCCTGAGCACTTCCAATACCATCATGACACCGGCAGCATTTTTACACTGATGCTCCCCCTGCATAGCGATGGCGAGATCCAGTTCACGGAAAGGACCGTTGAACCGGAGCCTTTGCTCTTTTACGTTTACCTCCAGCCGTTCATAGTGGAACTGTTCTCCCAGCAAATACAAATTTGAGTGTTGGGCGGAAGCGGTCTCCTTCAAAACAGCGATCGCTTCAGGTTGCTCCACACAGCTGACAACTGGAACGCCAGGTTTGATGATGCCGGCTTTTTCACGGGCGATCAATTCGATAGTGTCACCAAGTACGTCCATATGATCATAGCCGATATTTGTAATCAGCGATACGATAGGCGTCACAATATTGGTAACATCCATCCTTCCCCCAAGCCCGGTCTCCCATACTACAACATCCGGGTAACAAACCTCGGCAAAATACAAAATAGCGATCGTGGTGCTTACTTCGAACATCGTTGGCGATCCAAGCTCGCTTGCAGCGATTTCCTGCACCAATGGAGCGACCCGTTTTGATAAAGCAAGGAGTACGTCTTCCGGAATATCCTCTTCATCATATTGAAAACGATTCGTAAATTTTGTGATATAGGGGGACGTAAATGTCCCCACATGATATCCACATTCCCGAAGAATACGGGTTAAGAAAGCGCAGGAAGATCCTTTTCCGTTCGTTCCTGCAACATGAATAAACTTAAGTCTCCGTTCCGGATGGCCCAGTCGTTCCATCATCAGTTCGATCCGTTCCAATCCCGGACGAATGCCAAACGGTATCAAGCCATTGATCCAATCGACCGCTTCAGCATAGCTTCCCAATGAGGGGAGCGGTCGTCTTTCTTCGTCTGTTCGATCCTCCATGCCAGTCACCTTCATATTTTGATTTCCGTTTATCCTTTTAACTCTTCGATCCGAGCCAGCACCTTATCACGTTTCTCGGAATAATCGGTCATTTTAGCCCGCTCTTCCTCGATGACTTTTGCCGGTGCTTTAGCCACAAAACCTTCATTGGCAAGCTTCTTCTCAATACGCTCAACTTCCTTGTTCAGGTTTTCGAGCTCTTTGGTCAACCGTTCGATCTCTTGTTTGATATCGATCAAACCGGATAACGGCAAATACAAATCCGCACCAGTTACTACGGCGGTCATCGCTTTATCCGGTGCAGTAGCGGTCAGCGAAGCTTCATACTCCGAGGTGTTGCAGAACCGACGAATATAGTGTTCATTCCGGGTTAGAACTTCAAGGAGTTCTTCATTTCCCGGTTTGATCAGGAGTTCAACCTTCTTACTCATCGGAACGTTTACTTCGGCGCGAATGTTGCGAACCGCACGAATGATGTCGATCAACAGGTTCATCTCTTGAACGGCTTCAGGAGCTTCGAACGCTGGGTCGTACTGCGGCCAAGCCGCTAACGTAATCGTTTCGCCATCATGCGGCAAATGCTGCCATATTTCCTCGGAAATAAACGGCATGAACGGGTGAATCATGCGCAGCGTCTGGTCCAGCACATAAGCAAGCACTGACTGTGTTTTCCGTTTAGCTGCGGCATCTTCTCCGTAAAATGACAGCTTGGCAAATTCAATGTACCAATCGCAAAGGTCATCCCAAATAAAGTTGTACAACAGACGGCCGGTTTCACCAAACTCATAAGCATCGATCAAACGAGTAATATCCTTGACGGTCTCATTCAAGCGATGAAGAATCCAGCGATCAGATGTGGAGAGGTCACCGCTGATGTCGATATCCGCATAAGTGACTCCCTCCAAATTCATCAAAGCAAACCGTGAGGCATTCCAAATCTTGTTAGCAAAATTTCGAGCTTGCTCGACGCGTTCCCAACGGAAGCGCAAATCCTGCCCTGGCGTGCTGCTCGTCGAGATCATGTAACGCATCGCATCTGCACCGTATTTTTCGATAACCTCTAATGGGTCGACGCCGTTTCCAAGAGATTTGGACATTTTGCGTCCTTCACTGTCACGAACAAGCCCGTGGATTAGCACATCTTTAAAAGGAATATCGCCCTTAAATTCTAAGGAAGTGAAAATCATCCGCGCTACCCAGAAATAGATGATGTCATACCCGGTTACAAGTACGTCTGTCGGGAAGTAGCGTTTGAGGTCAGCACTGTCCTCATCCGGCCAGCCCAGCGTTGAAAACGGCCACAAAGCGGAGCTAAACCAGGTATCCAGTACGTCCTCGTCCTGCTTCAAGTCATCGCGACCAAGTTTAGCACGTGCTTCTTCTTCACTGCGGGCAACCACCATTTCGCCAGTCGCTTCACAATACCAAGCAGGAATACGATGACCCCACCAAAGCTGACGGGAAATGCACCAATCACGTACATTTTCAATCCAATGCAGATATGTTTTTTCAAACCGATCCGGAACAAAATTAACGCCTTTGCCAGATTTTTGAGCATCGATCGCCACTTCAGCAAGAGGTTTCATCTTAACGAACCACTGCGTTGACAGATACGGTTCAACTACAGCGCCAGTTCGTTCACTGTGCCCTACTTGATGCAGGTGATCCTCAATCTTCACAAGAACACCCATGTCCTGCAAATCTTTAACGATCTGCTTACGGCACTCACTGCGGTCCAGGCCTTGGTACTTCGCGGCTGCCGCATTCATTGTACCGCTCTCGTCCATCACGTTGATTTGCGGTAGATCATGACGAAGCCCCACTTCGAAGTCATTCGGGTCATGCGCTGGGGTGATTTTCACGGCCCCGCTCCCAAATTCCTTCTCTACGTACTCGTCGGCGATAATTGGAATTTCGCGGTTAACAATCGGCAGAACCAGCGTCTTCCCGACGAGGTGACGATACCGTTCATCCTCCGGATGAACAGCTACGGCTGTATCGCCCAGCATCGTTTCCGGACGTGTCGTCGCAACGGTGATCGAGCCACTTCCATCACTAAGCGGATATTGCAGATGATACAAATGTCCGTTGACTTCTTTATACTCGACCTCGATATCGGAAAGCGCAGTGCGAGCAACCGGATCCCAGTTAATAATGTATTTGCCGCGATAGATTAATCCTTTCTCATACAGCTTGACGAACACCTCGCGAACCGCCTGGGAGAGGCCTTCGTCCAGCGTAAACCGCTCGCGGGAATAATCTAGGGAAAAGCCCATCTTCGCCCATTGCTCATGGATCGTAGCTGCGTATTTGTCCTTCCATTCCCAAACTTGTTCCAGGAACTTCTCACGTCCCAAATCGTAACGGGTTACACCTTGCTCCCGCAGCTTTTGCTCTACCTTAGTCTGTGTAGCAATACCCGCATGGTCCGAGCCTGGAAGCCATAATGCGTCGTAGCCTTGCATCCGCTTCGTCCGAGTCAAAATATCCTGCAGCGTAAAATCAAGCGCATGCCCGATATGCAGCATACCCGTAACGTTTGGCGGTGGGATCACAATCGTAAATGGCTTGGCGTTTGGACGCTTCCCGGCTTTAAAATAACCACCGTCCAACCAATATTGGTACCATTTCTGTTCGGCTGTTTTCGGGTCGTATGTTGTTGGCATCTCTGTCGACAACTGTTGTCCTTCGTTTTCTGTCATACTTTCAACCTCCATTACAATTAAGCATGGCCTGCTATGACTTTAGCAGAAAAACAAAAAAAGCCCTTCGTCTCAAAGGACGAAAGGCTTTACTTTCGCGGTACCACCTTTGTTTCGCAACCTTGCTTGCTAGCCCGCAGTATGTTTGATCAAGACGTACGGGTATAGTTTGCGACACTCTTGCAGATAACGGCTGCTCCCGATCCGTTCTAACATGCAGAATGCTCAAACGGACGACTCCCGGGCGACTTCGGTCAGCTAATAATCCTGCGGAATCTTTCAGCGCTCCAACTCCGCTCTCTGAAGGGTTCACTGCCTACTCTTCCCATTCCAAGTCTTTGATATCATTATTTCCATGAATCTATAATATCATAACTTGGAAAAGACCGGGAGTCAATAAATAGCCCGATAAACTTCATTTTGACCGTGATCTATGGAATATATAAAACCTGCCCCTCATCAAGATGATGCTCGGACAATCGATTATACAGCTGAAGCTCGCGAGAACTCAAATGATAGCGCTGGGCGATATCATCAAGCGTCTCTTCCTTCTGAACAATCACCATTCTCACTTTGCGGAACGGGGTTTGTTCGGTACCGCTGCCGATGAACAAACTTTTCCACCGAAGTTCCTCGCCGTCTCCATGATCCTTAATAGTTTCAACTGCCGCCGGGGAACCCTCCGCATCGATAGGCAGTTCAGACTCTGTACGCGGGGAGATCAACTTCTTTAAGCCAAATCCGTCGCCCTTTTCATCACTCACATTCTTTTTGCTGCCAAGAGCGATTTTGAGCTCTTTTTTCTCTTCCGGCTGGACGTTAGGCTGGTTCTCAGCAGCTTCTTCCTTGGCAGCCTCATGCTCTGCTTCTACCGCCTCATTCGGCGCCGCCTGCACTCCCTCATTTTCGCTTTGTACCAGTATTGGTGACTCCTCCGGTTTTGGCTGGGTCTCTTCAAATCGATCCAGAGCGAATTGATCCTGTTGAACTTGAGCCTGCAGATCCAGATCCTCATGAAGTTTCTGAATTTCCTCAGCTACGTCCTCAACTTTTTGTTCAGCTGGCTCCGAATTTGCAAATGGACGTTTCACCTCTTGAAACCAAATGTTATGCTCCAATTCAGCCGCTGACGGAGGTTCCGCTTTTGCTTCCACTGCAGGGTAAGTCGTATATTGTTTGTCCGCCCATGGATCATTTTCCGGAAGGCCAGAAATTTCCTCTTGTGAGAAAGCAGCACCCTCCTGCTCGTCCGGAATTCGCTCTTGCTGCTGGGTTTCCAACGGAAACGACTGCCACGTTGTTAACGCACTCTCCTGAGGTTCTGATTGAACATCTTCCTCAAAAAAGGAATAGTCAGCCTTCTCCTCTTCAGCCCGATTTTCCGTGACAACATGCGCAGTCGAAAACTCTCTGTCTTTCCAGCCGTCCGAATCCGCCATTAACGAGGTGGTTTCTATTCCTTGCAGCGATAAAACCCCAGTAATATTAAGACTGCGGGCACTCAGCAGATCGACGTCGAAATTTTCAATCTCCACCGTAATATCCTCGAGACGATTTACCCGGCTAAGAGGAACCGTTATTTCCACCGGAATCCAGTGCGCAAGCTCGCGAGTTTCCCCTTCCCCCCGGTATAAGCCAGACAATAGTAAATGACCGCGGAGTGAAGCATACTCCTCCCCGGGAATTACCTGGATTTTTGGGAAAAGCTCAATTTCCTCAAGCTCTTCAATACCAATCACATCTTCCGCTAAATGAACGCGCTCATAAATATCGAATCGCAGACCATAGGATTGATCAGCCAAAACGCTACCTCCTTTCAGCATATCCAAACATGATTCAGCATCCATGGGTCATGGTCCAAATCATTCCTCGTTTTATCTATATGCGAAAAAAAGGAGTGCATGCCAGCTTTTTTTCATCTGGTCAGATGTCAATGTCGCCTTCAAGCCTCAGCTTAAGCCAGCTAGTCTTTTCTTAAGCCTGTCCCATACCGGAGGCGTTGGATCGTCAACCTGAATGTCGTCTCCCATCAGCGGATGTGGAAAAATAAGCCGTTCTCCATGTAAAGCTTGAAACGGCAATTCGTCAGTCTTCCCCCCATAAAGCTTATCACCGATCAGCGGGTGACCCGCATCGGCTAAGTGGACACGGATTTGATGCGTCCTTCCGGTCTCCAAAGTAAGTCGAACCAGGCTGGCAGCGGGGTATGTCTCCAGCAGCTCAACCCGCGTTATGGCAGGCTTGCCTGTAGGAGATACACGCCGTCTCTGGCTGTGATGTCGATCTCGACCAATCGGTTTATCGATCACCTTAAGATCTCGGCTCACTATTCCATGAACAAAAGCGATATATGTTCGACCGATGCTTTTGCGGCTCATCGCTTCATCCAGCTTCAGTTGTGCATATTCATTTTTGGCAAAAAGCACCGGACCAGATGTATATTCATCCAGCCTATGGATATGCCCAGGAGCTGCCTGCTCTCCGCGTTCAGCGTATAATGCAGCCACCATATTCACGAGTGTTGCTTCCTGCCCCGCTCCGTCCGGATGAACCTTAACCCCGGCCGGCTTATGAACGACGAGGCAGAACTCGTCCTCATACAATACAGTTAGCTCATGCCAATAAGGGGTATACTGCGACACTCTTGGAGGAAAAATTCGCAAACGAAGCCGGTCGCCAGCCAGCTTGATGCCGTCTTCCGCCTGCAGCTTCCGAATCAGCTTCGAGGGAGCTCCTAAGCTTGTTTCAAGCCAAGCCAAAGCGGCGGAGAGCCGTTCCTCGCCCTCCGCCGTTTTCAGCTTGCCTGGCATGAGCTCTAGCCACTCCCCGCGACGATTCGCGGAAACAGCCGGACTCACAGCTTTTTCAAAGCGCGACGCTGCGCTTCAATCGTTAAATCGATATCCTCTTCGGTATGCACGCCCGACACGAACATGCCTTCGAACTGGGACGGCGCGACATTGACGCCTTCCTCCAGCAAGGCGGCAAAATAGCGATGGAAGAGATCAAGGTCGCTGGTCTTGGCCGTGTTAAAGTTAATAACCTTCTCATTTGTGAAGAAAGGACATACCATGGAGCCGACACGGTTGACGGTAAACGGAATGCCTTTCTCCTTAGCATTGCTTTCAAATCCGGCTTGCAGCTTAGCCGACAAACGCTCCAGTCGGTCGTACACCTCAGGCGTTAGCAAAGAAAGCGTAGTAAAGCCTGCGGTCATAGCCAGCGGGTTTCCGCTTAGCGTACCGGCTTGATAAATCGGACCTGAGGGAGCGATTTGCTCCATAATTTCACGTCGGCCGCCATAGGCACCCACCGGAAGCCCACCACCGATCACTTTGCCAAGGCAGGTTACGTCCGGCGTGACGCCAAAACGCCCCTGCGCACAATTCATATGTACACGGAAACCGGTCATCACCTCATCAAAAATAAGCAGGCTGCCGAATTGCGTCGTCACCTGGCGCAACCCTTCCAGGAAGCCTGGCAATGGCGGAACAACCCCCATGTTGCCAGCTACCGGTTCAACGATAACGCCGGCGATTTCCTCTCCATAGTGTTCAAATGCCAGTTTAACCGATTCAAGGTCATTATAAGGAACCGTAATCGTATTTACCGCAACGCCTTCCGGAACGCCAGGGCTATCCGGCAATCCCAAGGTGGCTACACCGGATCCCGCTTTGATCAGTAAGCTATCAGCGTGACCATGGTAAGAGCCTTCGAACTTCATAATTTTGTTGCGTCCGGTATATCCACGAGCCAGACGAATTGCACTCATCGTTGCTTCCGTGCCCGAGCTCACCATCCGCACGATATCGACCGATGGTACCCGCTCGGCAACAAGCTTCGCCATCTCCGTTTCAAGTAGAGTCGGCGCTCCGAAGCTGGTCCCTTTGGCTACAGCATCCTGCAGGGCCTTTACCACTTCCGGATGGGCATGTCCCATAATCAACGGCCCCCAGGAACCCACATAATCAATGAAGCTGTTCCCGTCAATATCATAGATGCGAGGTCCTACCCCGTGATCGATAAACATCGGAGTCAGCCCAACAGATTTAAACGCCCGTACAGGGCTGTTTACGCCTCCGGGAAGTACCTTTTTCGCTTCTTCAAAAGCCGCTCGCGATCGTTCATCGCTGTGCCGTCCAATAACGTCCTTCATATTGAAGTCCCTCCTCAAATTCGACCATCGGTATACCCTAAGTTAAAGAACAAATCTAGTGCCGAACGAAATGAAATTATGCTATGCAAATCAGTTCTTCTCGCGAAGCCAACGCGCCATATCTTTAGCAAAATAAGTAATAATAATGTCCGCTCCGGCACGTTTCATGCCCAGCAGCATTTCCGTCACGATCGCCCGTTCATTGATCCAGCCCTGGCGAGCTGCGGCTTTCACCATCGAATATTCACCGCTGACATTGTAAGCGACAAGCGGCAGGTCAAACTGGTCGCGCAGCATGCGAATGATATCCATAAAGGCAAGCGCAGGCTTAACCATCAGCATGTCCGCACCCTCCAGCACATCCGATTCAGCTTCACGGAGCGCTTCACGAGCGTTAGCAGGGTCCATCTGATACGTCTTACGATCGCCGAACTGTGGTGCTGAATCCGCTGCTTCTCGGAATGGACCGTAGAAAGCGGAGGCGTATTTCACCGAATAGGACATGATCGGCACATGGGAAAAACCTGCTTCATCCAACCCGGAGCGAATAGCCTGTACAAAGCCGTCCATCATGTTGGAAGGCGCGATAATATCGGCGCCGGCCTGAGCCTGCGAAACCGCTGTTTTGACAAGCAGTTCCAGCGATTCATCATTGAGGACATCCCCACAAACATGTCCGTCACGCTCATACGTATGAACCATTCCGCAGTGTCCATGATCCGTAAACTCACAAAGGCAGGTGTCCGCAATGACGAGCAGATCAGGATATCGGGATTTAATCACTCGGGTGGCTTCTTGAACGATACCGTGTTCCGTAAAAGCAGAGGTCCCGACACTATCCTTCGTTTCAGGAATACCGAACAAGAGCACCGCCGAAATACCCAGCTCCACGATCTCCTTCACTTCTTCCTCGAGCGTATCCAGCGAAAAATGGAATACGCCGGGCATCGAAGCAATTTCAGTCTTCACACCGCTGCCATAAGTCACAAAAATCGGTTGGACGAAATCGTCCACCGTCAACACCGTTTCACGAACCATTCCGCGAATAGCTGCGGATTGACGCAAGCGGCGATGTCTAACTACTGGAAAATTCATTTTACTTTAACCTCCTGTATGATTTGGCTAAAGAGCTGCCCTAGACCATGCGGGTGGGCAGCCAGCCTCAAAACAAACCGTTATTCTCACTTGGCCGTACGCGCCTTCCAGGAGCACAGCGCCTCAAGAAGACTGTCGATCGTCGCCTCCTCAGCGAGAATCGACACATTTAGTCCGGCTTCCGCCGCTGTTTTAGCCGTAACCGGGCCGATGCAGGCAATAGCCGCCCCCTGCAGTGCTTGGACTGGATCGGTGATGCCCATCCTTGACAAAGCGGTGAGCAGATTAGTTACCGTTGAAGAGCTGGTGAAGGTGACGGCATGAATGCCCCCCTCATCGAGGAGCTTGAGCAGCTCGTCATCATCGTCGCCAGCCGGAACGGTTTCATACATGACCGCGTCCGTAACGGATAGACCTTTCTCGCGCAGCACTTCCGGCAGCCAGGCCCGGGCGAGATCGCCGCGCGGCAGCAGCACCCGCTGCCCGGCCTGAAGTTCGGAGCCGAACGCCTCTAAGAAGCCTTCGGCCTGAAAACGGCCAGGCAGCTCCTCGGAAGCAATACCGCGCCCCCGCAGCGCTTCCTTCGTGGCTGGTCCTACAGCACAAATTCTCGCTTTATGCAGCGACCGGATGTCCTTGTCCAGTCGCTCCAAATGCTTGAAGAAATACTCCACACCGTTTACACTCGTGAAAAATACCCAATCGTATTCTCCCAGTCCTGCCAAAGCCGCATCCGTATGCACAAGTGCAGTACTTTGCGGTATCGCAATGTCAATAACCGGGAACTCGTACGGCTCACCGCCTAAATCCTCAATACCACGAACCAGATTACTTGCCTGCGACCTTGATCGCGTTACAAGAATCCGCTTCCCGAACAGTGGCAGCGACTCTGCCCATTTCAACTGCTCCCGCTGGTTAACCACCTCGCCTACAACGATGACCGCAGGTGGCTTAAAATCAGCTGCAAGCACCTTTTGTTCGATATCGGCAAGCGTCCCGGTTAATGTCTCCTGCTCGGCACGAGTGCCCCAGCGCACAAGTGCTACCGGGGTTTCAGGAGGTCTTCCGTAATGGATGAGTTGCTTGCTAATATAGCCGATTTTAGCTACCCCCATCATAAAGACCAGCGTCCCGGTCGCATTGGTCACTTTCTCCCAGTTAATCGACAGATCCAGCTTATCCGGGCTTTCGTGGCCCGTAATAATCGACAGCGAGGATGCCATATCGCGGTGCGTGACCGGAATACCGGCATAAGCGGGTACGGAGATGGCTGCAGTAATTCCCGGTACGATTTCATAGGGGATACCGTGTTTTCGAAGCAGTTCGGCTTCCTCACCAACCCGCCCGAAAATCGTCGGATCGCCGCCCTTTAGCCGTACGACTGTTTTCCCGGTCAGCGCCAGGTCAACGAGCAGTTGGTTGATGTCCTCCTGCTTCATCGTGTGGCGATCGGTACGTTTGCCGACATACACTTTTTCCGCTCCCGGCTTCATCTTCTTAAGCAGGCTGGGATTCGCAAGGCGGTCGTAAACGATGACATCCCCTTTTTCGATACAATCGAGACCCTTAAGCGTAATTAATCGCGCATCGCCGGGTCCCGCGCCAACGAGATACACCTTACCTGCTTTTTCCGTCATCCTGATCACTCCCGACTTCCTTTAGTAACTCATCCGCCCCTCTTAAGATCAGCCGCCCGGCGATCTGTTCGCCTAGCGCAACTGGATCCTCCCCAGCGCCGCTTTCCTTCAAAATCGTCAGTCCATCCGCAGAACCGACCATGCCCGTAAGCGCAATGCGGCGTGAGCTTCCCTCGGTATTTCCACGATCTGCCTGGTCGCCTTTATCCTTAACATTCTCCCCGTTCAAGTCAACTAACGTCGCATAGGCTCCGATCGGAACTTGGCAGCCGCCATTCAGTACCCTGAGAAAGCGGCGCTCGGCCGCTACAGTAAGCGCGGTATCCGGATCGTTATACAAAGACAGCAGTTGCCGTACCTCGGCATCATTCTCCCGACATTCAATGCCAAGCGCTCCCTGGCCAACGGCCGGCAAGCAGACTTCCGTAGGCAGATAAGCCGTGATACGGTCCTCCCAACCCATTCGGTACAGCCCTGCCGCGGCCAAAATGATCGCGTCAAAGCCTTCTGTTTCCAGCTTCCGCAGCCGGGAATCGATATTGCCGCGTATAGGCTCCAAGATCAGATCCGGACGATAAGCCCGCAGCTGGCTGGAACGCCGCAGACTGCTCGTGCCGACCTTTGCTCCTTGCGGCAGTTCGTCCAGGGAAAGTCCGCTCTTAGAAATAAGTGCGTCTCTCGGATCAACTCGCCGTGGCACAGCCCCGTTAATCAAACCTTGCGGCAGCTCTGACGGCATGTCTTTCATGCTATGTACCGCTAAATCGATCTCTCCGTCCAGCATCGCTTGCTCGATTTCTTTGACGAATAACCCTTTGCCTCCGACCTTAGACAGCGTGACATCGAGAATTCGATCCCCTTTGGTCACGATCTTGCGAATTTCGAAATCGAAAGGCAGTGAATTTGCCTGACAGATCGCTTTTAAATGGTCAATCACCTGCCCCGTTTGGGTTAGGGCCAACTGGCTTTGTCTCGTACCGACTACAATCGTACGTTTTGTCATTCGCAATTCCCCCGATATTGATCTATCCAGGCGATAAGGGCCTCCTCGCTCCATGGCTGGAAGCTTCCTTCCCGAATTAATGTCAGAATATCCATCTCAGCCAAAAGGCGAAGCAGATGCTTCCTCTGGCTGCTCTCCGCTACACGGCTTTTAATTAAGGCCCGGGCAGCGCTCAAAAAATCAATATATCGTTCATAGTCGTCTCCAAAACGCTCTTCGATTTCTCGGCTTAGCCTTCGTGAAGCTGACGGTCCTGCTCCAGATGTGGAAACCGCAACGATCAATCCCCCACGGCGGAAAACACTCGGCGTAATAAAACTTCCACGTTCACCTTCGCTCGTATCATTTACAGGTATTCCCGTATTTTTGGCTTCACGTACAATGTCCGCATTAACTTGCTCCTGATCGGTGGCTGCAAACGCCAAGAAGGCTCCGGCAAGGTCTCCCTTACGAAACCTACGCTTCACCCATTCAATCTTGTTGTCTTCGGAGCGCTCCTGCAGCCAGGCCGTCGCACTTGGACTTATGACTACAGCCTTTGCGCCAGCCTCTAGCAATGCCTGCGTCTTGCGCTCAGCGACTGCCCCCCCGCCCACAACGACACAGCGTTGTTCCCGAAGATTCATCATAATGGGCATATAGTGAGGCATTGCATCCACTCCTCAAGCACTTGTTATATCTGTTATTAGCATACCTTAACCTGTTACATTTTTCCATGAACCTGGCATAAGTATAAATAAAAAGCGACCAGGAACCATCCGCTTCTCATTTTCGAATTTCTCATCCAATTCGAGGAATAAAGCAGAGGGCTCTGGGCGCCCCATTCATAAAACTCACTGTCGTTTTTAACTAAAATAAAGTCTGAACAAACTATACCGATGCCTGTGCCAAAGGAATCGAAGGCTCGCTTTCCTGCTGCTGAACCTGACTTTGCTGGGCTGGAAGCAATTCCAACGATGCACCGCTTTCTTTGTCAGACGGAGAATTGGTTTCCTCCAGTAAATATGGCTCCAGCGCAAAAATTTGCGTAAACATTTCAAGCGCTTCGGCCCCCTGCTTTTCCCCCGCCATTTCTTTAATTCTGTTAATCGGATCATGCATCATTTGATTCAAGATGCTCTTCGTCAACCGGCTGATGACTTTCCGCTGACGCTCGTCAAGCTCAGGCAGTTTGTTAAAGAGGCTATCCAGCGTGTTTTCATGAATAGACGACGCCTTTTCCTGCAGTGCGCGGATAACCGGCTTGACGCCCAGTGTCTGCAGCCAGTTTGCGAACTCTTCCTTTTCTTCCTCAATCATCGATTCGATTTTTGTCGCCTCGGAGCGGCGCATCTCTATATTGCTCTCTACGATGCCTTCCAGATCGTCGATATCATATAGAAATACATTCGAAAGTTCACCGATTGAAGGCTCTATGTCCCTCGGCACCGCGATATCAATCATAAACAAAGGGCGGTTTGGACGCTGCTGCATGCTGCGGGCGACCTGAGCGGAAGTTATGACATACCCTTCAGCTCCAGTGGAGCTGATCAGAATATCAACCCCCTCCAGCCTTTGCATCGCTTCCTGCATCGTGCATGGAGTTCCTGAAAATTTGGAAGCCAGTTCCTGAGCGCGGGCAAACGTTCGGTTCGCTACCAACACTTCTTCGGCACCGTTGCCGCTCAAGTGCTTCGCGGTCAGTTCGCTCATTTTCCCAGCCCCAAGGATAAGCACCCGTTTCCCTTTGAAGCTGCCAAAAATTCGCTTGCCCAGCTCTACCGCCGCATAGCTTATCGAAACGGCGCTCTCACCGATGGCTGTTTCCGAATGTGCCCGCTTTCCAAGCGTTACCGCCTGCTTAAACAGTCTGTTAAACCAGGTCCCGGTGCCTTTCTCCCTTTGAGCCAACAAAAAAGCACCCCGAACCTGTCCAAGAATTTGGGTCTCGCCCAGCACCATGGAGTCGAGCCCGCAGGCGACCCGAAATAAATGGTGAATCGCCTGATCATCTTCATACATATATAAATGGCGGGTAAATTCTTCTCGCGGAACCCCAAACCAGCGCTCCATAAAGCTGCGAATAAAATAGCCGCACATGTGCAAACGATCAACGACAACGTAGATTTCCGTACGATTGCAGGTTGCAATTATAACACCTTCCAATACACTTTTGGTGCGCAAGAGTTCCTGCATCGCTTGCGGCATATCTTTATCCGCGAAAGAAAACCTTTCTCGGACTTCAACAGGTGCCGTCCGATAATTCAACCCGACCACGACAATGTGCATTGCAAGTTCACCTGCCTCGATTAGGATCACAAAACATAAAACGCAAACAAACTGTGTTAATTATATCACAGAGAATGTCCATTTCTCGGCCGTTTGAATGAGCATTTTATGAATTATTTATGAATCATACAATAAAAAACAAATAACCATGGAATAGTTCCATGGTTATTTGTTTTTTCCATATTTTCTAAATCTATAACGACGAATGTCTTCTAAACAAGCTCAGCGTGTTTATTCTCAGGTTCAACAACTTCCAATTCACCCAACCCGCGAATCAGCTTCTTAGCATATGTCTTTTCCGGTTTTAAAACGGACACCAGGTAATCAATGGCCAACTGCGGATCAACCATTTCCCCGCAAGTGTAGCAATCAATAGCTGCAAACCCTCTCTCAGGATACGTATGAATCGAGAGATGGCTCTCCGACAACATCATAAGAACTGTAGCTCCTTGTGGTTCGAACTGCTTGGATTGTACGGACAACACCGTAGCTCCGCAAGCTTCGGCGGCTTCAACCAGATGAGCTTCGAGCAGCTCCGCGTTGTTCAGTACTTCAAAGTCGACGCCCCAAGTATCAACAGCAACGTGTCTTCCGAAAGTTGAATATTCCATCTTCCGGTTCCCCCTTCCTAGGAATAAAATGTTTGAAAAAATTTCATCCGCTAGGACCTACGTCATTCACTTCCCGAGGGAAAAATCTCTCGCAACATCTCCATGTCCTGAGTGAATCCTGGTTCCTATATTCTTTTCAACGAGATTAAAAATAACATCTATCAGAGACAAATGCAACATTTTTTTTAGTCGCATTTTTGCCCTCTAATCCCGCTGATTTCCTGAAAAAAGCTACCCACTTAATGGGTAGCTTCTCTAAGTACATTATGTCAATATAAGGGCTTTGGTGACTCCAAGTCGGAGTGAGGGATAGAAGAAATTTTAAGCCTCCAGAACAAACAATCTGCGCGAACAGTTTCGCAGTTCATCGTCAATCCGCTCTACTTCCTTAGCATCCTGTACCACAAATCGTTCATCAAGCAAGCAATTGATGGACTTGTGAATACGAGCAATTTCCATTTCTACATCGTTGCTCCGATAAATTCGCTGCAATTCTTTAACGGTATCCTTGAGCTCGAAGACCAGCTTGTAGGAATCGCGGGAGTATTCCACGATTTTTTGAACCCGACCTTCCTGATAATAATACATCATCATGAATCCGTTATAAATTCTTGTAACCATACCGGAACCTTTAAAAGCCGCAAACAACAAACGCATAACATTCGTTAAATGTGGTTTTTCTAAGCGGAAAGACAATTCACAGACATAATATCCGTCCTTACGGTCAAAAGGCAGATGCACTTCCTCACCGCCGTCATCCTCCAGCACCACCTCTTGTCCGCCGTTCTCGAGCACCTTGACACGTTGACGCACATGAGGATCATACACTTTGTGAACAAACTGCGACATCTGAACTTCCGACAAACGCAAACTGGCGTTAACATACTCTGTGGCTAACCGCTGAGCCATAAAAATCTCCTCAATTCTTATAACAATCCTTTAAAATAATTATACACTACGATTCAAAATCTTCGCTCAACGGCCAACGCGTGAAATTCTGCCATTTTCCAGAAAAAATCGGATTAAGACGTTTTTATCTGTAAAAATCGCGCTGCATGCTCACTTTCCTGCCGGAACTCCTTTAAATCCCTTCTGTATACGGCGATTTATTGCCCATTTTCCTCTTCAGGAGCAGTCGTGTCCAAGCTCCCCAGCTGAGCTGTGCTTTCGATATATTCCCAAAGCTCATCCTTACCAATACCTTCCTCCGCCGAGAACATAATGAACTTGTCCCCTGCCCGCATAACTAGAGCATCCCTAATGATTTTCATATGCTTTTGCCACCGTGATTTCGGGACTTTATCGGCTTTGGTAGCGACCACACAAACCGGAAGATCATATGCCTTAAGCCAGTCGTACATGAGCTCATCGTCTTTGGAAGGCGGATGCCGGAGATCGATAATGAGCAGCACCAGTTTAAGCGGTTCGCGCTCCATCAAGTACTTCTCTATCATTTTGCCCCAAACTTCCCGCTGGGATTTCGAGACTTTGGCATATCCGTAACCCGGAACGTCAACAAAATACAATGAATCGTTGATACGGTAATAATTCAAATGCTGCGTTTTTCCCGGAGTAGAGCTGGTACGCGCCAAATTTTTACGATTAATCATACGATTGATTAGCGACGATTTACCGACATTGGAACGCCCTGCCAGAGCAATCTCCGGCAAGGCGTCCTCAGGATATTGGTTCGGACCTACGGCACTAATCACAAATTCTGCTTTTGTAACTTTCATAGATTCAATCCTCTCTAATGCACTCCCGGATGTTCCACCAGAGCATGCTCCAGCACCTGATCCATGTGGGATACCGGTACAAAAACAACTTCTTCCTTCACGCTATCAGGAATGTCGCGCAGGTCGCGTTCGTTGTCCTTAGGAAGCAGTATTTTCCGGTAGCCAGCCCGGTGGGCTGCTAACGATTTCTCCTTCAGTCCGCCGATCGGAAGAACCCGGCCCCGCAGCGTTATTTCTCCGGTCATAGCTACGTCCTTAGCGACATGGCAATTCGTTAAAGCGGAGATCAGAGCGGTAGCAATCGTAATCCCTGCCGACGGCCCGTCTTTTGGAATCGCACCCTCGGGAATGTGTATATGAATGTCATTTTTCTCATGGAAGTCCTGGGGAATACCGAGTTCAACCGCTTTGGAACGGGTATAGCTGAATGCAGCCTGCGCCGACTCCTTCATCACGTCTCCAAGCTTACCGGTCAAGGTCAGCTTACCGGACCCCGGCACAACCGTCACTTCGATAACAAGCGTTTCTCCGCCCACTTCCGTCCAGGCAAGCCCGGTCACGGCTCCAATTTGATCTTCCATCTCAACAAGACCATACCGGTATTTCGGAATACCTAAATAATCTTTAAGCTCCTCCGGCGTAATCGTAATCTGATCCTTGTTCTCGGAAACAATTTTCTTGGCGGCTTTCCGGCATAGAGCAGCCACCTGCTGCTCCAAATTCCGGACACCGGATTCGCGGGTATATTCCCGAATCGTTTGCAGCAAGCTGTCTTCTTCAACCTGAAGCTGCTCCGGCTCTAGGCCATGCTCGCGCTTCTGCTTCGGCAGTAGATAGCGGCTCGCAATCTGCAGCTTCTCCAGCTCCGTATAGCCGGGGATATACAGCATTTCCATCCGGTCAAGCAGCGGTCGTGGAATGTTGTGGACCGCATTTGCCGTCGTAATAAACATAACGTTAGATAAATCAAACGGAACCTCTATAAAATGATCGCTAAATGTATTGTTTTGTTCTGGATCCAGCACTTCCAGCAGTGCGGAGGATGGGTCACCCCGAAAATCGGAGGCCATCTTATCGATTTCATCCAGTAGAAAAACCGGATTCAAGGTTCCCGCCGTTTTCATTCCTTGGATGATCCGTCCCGGCATCGCGCCGACATAGGTTCTCCGGTGACCGCGGATTTCCGCTTCATCCCGAACACCGCCGAGGGACATGCGGACGAATTCTCTGCCTAAAGAGCGGGCGATTGACCGGGCCAAGGAGGTTTTCCCTACTCCGGGCGGTCCAACTAGGCACAGGATCGGCCCTTTTAGTTTTTTGACCAGCTTCTGCACCGCTAAATATTCCAGAACCCGTTCCTTCGGCTTTTCCAGACCGAAATGATCTTCATTCAGCACTTGCTCCGCTTTGGTCAAATCCAGATCGTCTTCGGTTTTCTCATTCCAAGGCAAGCTCAGCAGCCAATCGACATAGTTGCGAATGACGCCGCCTTCGGCGGAGCTGGCCGGCATTTTCTCCAGACGGTCGATTTCCTTCTCGACCTTCTCGCGAACCTTTTCCGGAAGGCCCTTCTCCTCAAGTTGAGCTCTTAGCTCCTCAACCTCCCCGGCTCGGCCTTCTTTCTCACCAAGCTCTTTCTGAATCGCCTTCATTTGCTCACGCAGATAATATTCCTTCTGCGTCTTTTCCATTTGCTTCTTTACACGCTGACTAATTTTACGCTCCAGTTCCAGCACTTCGCGTTCATTGTTTAAAATATCCAGCAGCTTCTCTAGCCGCTTACGTACATCGATCGTCTCCAAAATCTCCTGTTTGTCTTTGATCTTTAGCGACAAATGGCTGGTGATGACATCGGCCAGGCGTCCTGCCTCCTCGATGTCCGATACGGCAGCCAGCGTCTCCGGGGTCACCTTTTTGGATAAATTGATATAATGCTCAAATTGCGTTAACACTGTGCGCATCAAAGCATCCACCTCCGGATCGAGAGTTTCTTCCTCCGGACGTTCCTTAGCTATGACCTCGTAATATTCTTCTGTATCTAAATATTCAATAATCTCGGCACGCTCCATGCCTTCCACAAGGACACGAATCGTGCCGTTCGGCAGCTTCAGCATCTGACGAACCTTCGCAACAGTACCGATGCGAAATATATCTTCCTGGGTTGGTTCTTCTATGTTCACTTCAGATTGAGAACAGAGGAGAATCAGGTTGTCTTCGACCATCGCCTTTTCCAAAGCTTTAACGGATTTTTCCCGCCCCACGTCCAAGTGCAATACCATGCTCGGATAGACGAGAAGGCCCCGCAAAGGGAGTAAAGGAAAACGCCGACCTTTTGATTTATGGGGTCCCATCACTCATGCACCTCCAAACGTTCTCGTAGATATCATTGCTATTTTAGCAAATGTTACATAAAAACACCAACGAGGAGCGGCCGCCTAAGACAGTCGCCCCCCGGAATACCAAATCGTCTCTGCAACCGGCCCTTACATGGATCCACCTTGTGTAGGGGATTCAGCATGCAGGAATGGCGCTGGCGCCGATGGGGGCGCAAACAGGTCCCCTCCGGTGGAAAGCTCGAGGTTTTTCTCCGCTTCAGGTCCGAATACGTGACAGAAAACTTCAGTAACTGTCTCTACCGGAATAACACGAAGTCCTTCCAAACCTTCAAAAAGAGACTGCCAATTATCCTTCGGTATTAGCACTGTCGTTGCTCCGGCCTGAAAAGCTGCCTCCACTTTGGTTACAACGCCGCCCACCGGCTTCACCTTTCCATGGATCCCTATTTCACCTGTCATAGCGATTTGGTGATTTACGGGCACTTTTTTAATTGCCGAGGCAATGGCTGTAACGATGGCTAGGCCTGCTGATGGCCCATCGATCGGCGTCCCGCCTGGAAAATTGACATGAAGATCATAATTGGATGGGTTAAGCCCCAACCGCTGCAGGACGGTCAGAACATTTTCCACCGAGCCCTTGGCCATGCTTTTCCGGCGCAGCGTACGGCTACCCCCGCCAATTTCCTCTTCGTCCACAACGCCGGTGATGTTGTAGGTGCCCTTGCCTTTTTCCACCGGAACCGCCGTTGCTTCAATCTCCAGCAAGGTTCCCATGTTGGCTCCATATACGGCAAGCCCATTGACGACGCCAATCTCGGAGCTTTCGGGAATTTTGCGATCCGGGCGCGGGGTGAGTTGGCTGCTGGTCGCCACCCATTCCAGGTCCGATGCCAGCAAATGATCCCGTTTTTCCGTAAGCGCAAGCCCTGCGGCTAGCTGAACCATATTGACGGCCTCACGACCGTTCGTCGCATATTTCTTAATGACTTCGACCGCTTCCGGGCAAGGCTGAAAACCAATCCGCTTGATCGCATCCTCCGCAATCCGGGCGATTTCCTCCGGCAGGAGCGGACGAAAATAAATCTCCATACAACGCGAGCGCAAAGCAGCGGGAATCTCCTGCGGTGAACGGGTAGTAGCACCTACGAGACGAAAATCGGCCGGCAGCCCGTTTTGGAAAATATCATGAATATAGGCGGGCGTTCCGGTATCTTCAGAATTATAATAGGCGCTTTCGAGATAAACTTTGCGGTCCTCAAGCACTTTCAACAGCTTATTCATTTGTATCGAATGCAGTTCACCGATCTCATCAATGAAAAGAATACCGCCATGGGCTTTGGTTACGGCACCAGGCTTAGGCTGGGGAATACCTGCCACGCCCATGGCTCCCGCACCCTGATAAATCGGATCATGAACCGAACCGATCAACGGATCGGCAATCCCACGTTCATCGAAGCGGGCGATCGTCGCGTCAATCTCCATGAACTTGGCATCCTTTTTGAAGGGAGACACCGGATTTTTCTTGGCTTCTTCCATGACGACACGAGCGGCCGCCGTTTTACCTACCCCAGGCGGCCCATAAATGATGACATGCTGCGGATTTGCACTGCAGAGCGCCGCCTTCAAAGCTCGCAAGCCGTCCTTCTGCCCAACGATATCGTCCATTGTTGCCGGACGCGTCCGCTCTGCGAGAGGCTTAGTTAACGATATCGCCCGCAGCTTGCGCAATTTCTCCATCTCCTTGCGCGATTCCCGATCCACTGCTACACGATTTCCCTTCTGGCTGCGTAATTGATTCCAGAAATAGAGACCGATCACAACAGCAAAAAACATTTGTACCGACATCAGGATGACATTCAGATCCATATCACGTAGACCTCCTACTCTTTGACTGATACTTGGTAGTATAGCCTTTTCACTCCATCGTAAAACGCATTTTTTGCTGAGAGTTAGAAATGCTTGGGTAGGAGGAGCGCATACTCGCTAGGTTACTGTAAGATGGCAGAAGCAAAAAGCCGCAAACTGCGTCACCTTTGCAGTCTGCGGCTACTTAAGTCTAATTGCTATTATTGATTTACGTGAGCCCGGTGTTCCTGACGTCCAGGAATTTCACCGGTCGCTTCATACACTTCTACGATATGGTCAATTTCCTTTTTCAATTCCGAGAGCAAATCCGCCTCCGGTACCTTACGGATCATTTCGCCATAGCGGAAAAGCAGCCCTTCCCCGCGGGCACCGGCAATACCGATGTCGGCTTCGCGGGCTTCCCCTGGACCGTTAACGGCACATCCAAGCACCGATACTTTAATCGGAACCTTGAGGTTGGAGATGTAGGCTTCGACCTCATTGGCAATGGAGAACAGGTCGATGTCGAGTCGGCCACAAGTCGGGCAGGATACCAAAGTTGCAGCATTAGTGATTAAACCAAACGTCTTCAACAGCTCACGCGCTACCTTCACTTCCTCTACCGGGTCAGCACTAAGAGAAATACGTAGCGTTGAACCGATGCCTTTAGATAAAAGAGCACCAATACCGGCCGCGCTTTTGACAGTTCCAGAGAATAAGGTCCCCGCTTCGGTAATCCCTAGATGCAATGGATAGGGAATAACCTCTGCTGCTTTCGTGTAAGCCGCAATGGCCATAGGAACATCCGAAGCCTTTAGTGACACAATGATATCGTGAAAATCCAGCTCTTCCAGAATTCCGATATGGAACAGGGCACTTTCTACCATCGCTTCTGGCGTAGGATAGCCATATTTCTCCAACAAATGATTTTCGAGCGAACCTGCGTTGACACCGATACGGATCGGGATTCCCCGCTCCTTGCAGGCTTTAACTACAGCTTCAACCTTTTCCCGGCGACCGATATTACCCGGGTTAATCCTAACCTTGTCGATCCCGTTTTCAATCGCAAGGAGCGCCAGCTTGTAGTTGAAGTGTATATCAGCCACCAGCGGAATATGAATTTGCTTCTTGATCTCCTTGATCGCCGCAGCCGCTTCTTCGTTGTTCACCGTTACACGCACCAATTGGCAACCCGCTTCTTCCAGACGGTGGATTTCCGCTACCGTTGCGGCTACATCAGCCGTCTTGGTCGTACACATGCTTTGGATGATCACTTCGTTGCTGCCGCCAATCGTTAAGTTACCTACTTTGACTGGCCGCGTATCTTGTCTCAAGAATGTCATTTCTGGTCTCTCCCAAACGATCAAAGCTCCACCCCTGCGAAAGCGCCAAGATGGCGCTCATATCCGCAAAGGTGGAGACTCGACCTCTATTTTGTCGCGATTCGGCTGTACCTACAACCTTACGCGCTCTCTTCCTGCTTTTTGTTGTTTTTGGTAGCTAGCTCCGGACCGGTCTTCTCAAGAACGACCTTCTCGGTGATGACGCAATCTGTAATATCATCTCGAGACGGAACTTCGTACATTACGTCCAGCATAATGCCTTCAATAATAGCCCGAAGTCCACGCGCACCGGTATTGCGCTTAATGGCTTCGCGAGCAATAGCTTCCAACGCCTTAGGTTCGAACTGAAGATTTACGTTATCCAGCTCGAGCAATTTTTGATATTGCTTCACCAGGGCATTTTTCGGCTCAGCCAAGATACGTACTAACGTCTTCTCGTCGAGCGGCTCCAAAGTGGAGATGATCGGCAGACGTCCGACGAATTCTGGAATCAAGCCGAATTTCAACAAATCCTCCGGCAGTACCATCGATAAGTATTCGCCAGGCTTCAATTCTTTCTGACCTTCGCTCGCCGCATTAAAGCCGATAACCTTCTTGCCGATCCGGCGTTTAATCATTTGCTCTAGGCCATCAAACGCACCGCCGCAAATGAACAAGATGTTCGTCGTATCGATTTGAATAAACTCTTGATGTGGATGCTTGCGCCCGCCTTGCGGTGGGACAGAGGCAACCGTACCCTCCAAAATTTTCAAAAGCGCCTGTTGCACGCCTTCCCCGGATACATCACGAGTAATGGATGGGTTTTCCGATTTCCGCGCCACTTTATCGATTTCGTCGATGTAAATAATGCCGCGTTCCGCTTTTTCCACATCATAATCTGCAGCTTGAATCAGCTTGAGCAAAATATTCTCAACGTCCTCACCGACATATCCTGCTTCCGTCAGGGAGGTGGCATCGGCAATTGCAAACGGTACATTCAAAATTTTCGCCATCGTTTGAGCAAGTAATGTTTTACCGGAACCTGTTGGACCGAGCAACAAAATATTACTCTTCTGAAGCTCCACGTCTTCGATCTTGCTCTGCGTATTCACCCGTTTATAGTGGTTGTACACAGCAACCGACAACGATTTCTTCGCTTGCTCCTGGCCAATGACATATTGATCCAGAATATCACGGATTTCTTTCGGTTTCGGAATTTCCTTCAGGTCAAGCTCTTCCTCGTGTCCGAGCTCCTCCTCCACGATTTCCGTGCACAGTTCAATACATTCGTCACATATATAAACGCCTGGTCCGGCCACAAGCTTGCGTACTTGCTCTTGCGATTTGCCACAGAAAGAACACTTCAATTGTCCTTTTTCGTCGTTGAATTTAAACATGTAAACACCCCTTTATGATTTGATGGGCTTAGAGATAACCTGGTCGATGATCCCATAGTCCTTAGCCTCTTCCGCGCTCATGAAGAAGTCGCGGTCCGTATCGCGCTCGATCTTTTCAAGGGGTTGACCCGTCCGATCCACGTAAATTTGGTTCAGTTTTTGTCGCGTCTTAATGATCCAGTCGGCATGAATTTTAATATCCGTTGCCTGACCACGAACACCTCCGAGCGGCTGATGAATCATCACTTCGCTGTTAGGGAGGGCAAATCGTTTACCAGGAGCTCCTGCCGTAAGCAAAAGAGAGCCCATGCTTGCAGCCATTCCCACACAGATTGTGGATACATCGGGTTTGATGAATTGCATCGTATCATATATACCCATCCCCGCGGTGACAGAACCACCCGGAGAATTGATGTACAGGTGAATATCTTTCTCAGGATCTTCCGCCGCCAAAAACAAAAGCTGGGCAATCACGAGATTGGCAACTTCATCATCGATGGCATTGCTAAGAAAAATAATGCGATCTTTCAGGAGTCTCGAATAGATATCGTAAGACCGCTCTCCTCGATTCGTTTGTTCTACGACCATAGGTACCAGACTCATGCCCGACCAACCTCTTTTCCTTTTCAATTTCCTTGCGCTTACAGAAACATTCTATCATGTTCAATGGCTCATGTCATTTTTCACACGATGCAGTTAATGTTCGCGTTCTCACATTATATAACTGTCAGCTAGTCTGATGCAAAATGGAAAATAATGTAACTTGTTTTGCGAAAAATTAAGGCACGCATTCAACATACGTGCCCTAACGTTAATTCATGATGTTTTTCAAAATGCTTTGACTGGTTCTAGTGAATCAGAAGTCGAAAAATTACTCCGCGTCTTTCGATTCTTCTTCGTCAGTCTTATCTGCGTCTGCTTTAGCCTCAGCCTTTGTCGACTTTTTCGTCGTTTTCTTTGCGGCTGGTTTACTTTCTTCTTTGGCCTTAGCTGCTTCCAATTGTTCAGCAGGAACTTCCTTACTGTTTTCCAGCAAGAATTCAATCGTCTTACGGAGAAGGATTTCCTCATTCAGGCTGCCCAAAGATCCGTTTGCTGCAAGAATGTTGCGGATATCCTCAGGCGTACGTTTGTATGCCTCAGCCATATCAGCCAGTTCTTTATTAACTTCTTCTTCGGTAGCTTCAATTTTCTCTGCTTTAGCGATTTGTTCAAGAACAAGGTTGTTGCGAACGCGTTTCTCAGCGTCCCCTTGCATTTGAGCTTTGAGGTCATCAATCGTTTGGCCGGAGAAATTAAGGAACATATCAAGGTTCATGCCTTGTGCATGCAAGCGATTGTCGAAATCGCGAACCATGTTTTGAACTTCGCCTTGGATCATAGCCTCTGGAATTTCAACTTCCGCATTTTCACCGATTTTGTCGACAAGAGCTGATTCACGAGTTGCTTTGCCTTCTTGTTCTTTGCGAGCTTCAATTTGTTTCTTCAAATCTTCTTTGAACTCAGCAAGCGTATCGAATTCGCTAACATCTTTAGCAAACTCGTCGTCAAGCTCAGGAAGCTCTTTACGTTTGATTTCATGAACTTTGACTTTGAAGACAGCTTCTTTACCGGCCAATTCTTCAGCATGGTAAGTTTCTGGGAAGGTTACGGTAACGTCTTTAAAGTCACCTGTTGCCAAGCCCACAACTTGGTCTTCGAAGCCAGGAATAAAGGTGTTGCTTCCAAGTTCCAAAGAGTAACGTTCAGCTTTGCCGCCTTCAAACGGTACGCCGTCAACTGATCCGTCAAAGTCGATTACTACAGTATCGCCGTTCTTAGCTGCTTCGTCGTCGATGACAACAAGCTCAGCATGACGTTGTTGCAGACGTTCCAATTCGGCATTCATTTCTTCTTCAGTTACTTCTACGCTTACAGCAGGTACTTCTACGCCTTTGTACTCGCCAAGCTTAACTTCAGGTTTAACCGTAATTTTAGCTTTGAATTTGAAAGGTTGTCCTTTACCAAATTGTTCAATATCAACTTCAGGACGATCTACCGGGAAAATGTCCGTTTCGTCAACGGCTTCACCGTAAACCTCTGGCAGCAAAATATCGATGGCATCTTGATACAGGCTTTCTACGCCATAACGAGCCTCGAAAATTGACCGAGGCACTTTACCTTTACGGAATCCAGGTACATTTGCTTTCTTTACTACTTTTTGAAACGCTTTATCAAGTGCAGCAGATACACGTTCTGCTTCCACTTCTACCTCGAGAACGCCGAGGTTCTTCTCTATTTTTTCCCAAGTTGCTTTCATTTATGCCTTCCCCTCCAAAATTCGCATATACTTAAAATACTGAAACCGAATCGCGATAAAGCAGCTATCATGGTTCCAGTATAGCTGTCTCTATAAACACGATCAGAATAACCATTATATTATAAACAACAATACATCTTTTTACAAGAGTCCATCCATATGGTGATTTTATGACAAAGACAAACTGATCCAAACACGCAAAAAAATACCACTTGAGCACTATTCAACCTTTAACAAATTCACCCGCGAATTCCGGCAGTTACAAACTGTCGCATAGAACGACAGGCCTGCTCATAGCGCAGCCGCAAGTCATCGGTAATGCCGTACATGAAACGAATTTCCTCCTCAGGCTTTCCTCCTCCGGTTAAGCTCTCGGCTACGGTTTGATGAAGAGACGCAGCCCAAATATCGATAACCGAATCATCATCAGTTAGCATGGAGCGATAGTCCATTGTGCCATAAATAGCCATAACGAACTGCGACCACATCTCCTGAGCAAAGTAAAATAGCGTTGGGTCGTGTATCTCCGTCTGGTTCCCCACGCGCTCTAAAACAGCTTGTACCGCATAAGGAAAGTCCTCTGGTTTTAAAGGGACAGCTTCAATTTCGATCTCCACTTTTTCCCCGCCGCGAATAAAGGAGAGTAGTCCCGATGAACCGCGACGCCGCAGCGTTTGAAGCACCCGATATTGCAGCAGTGGATGAAGGAGTTTCTTATGGATCCACTCAATCAGAGCATCGTCAACCTCCGGCCGGTCCAGGTAGGCTAGTTGATCCAAGGCAAGTAAGGTCTGCTCCGACAGCGGCTTTTCCATGACTGCCTTAAGCAGCTTCTCAGCGTAATTCTGATCTTCAGCTAGCTTAGCTTCAAGATGCTGTCTTGCCATTTTCTCTTCCGTTTCGGGATCGAAATCTTCCCCTTCGCCGGCATACTCGTTCTGCAGCATGGGAAAAGAGTCGGTAAGCCAGTCCAGCAGCGACTGCCACTCCTCGTAGTGACGGGGATCCTCACCCTGACACTGCAGTAAAAACTTCAATAGCTCCACGGCTTCAGCATATCTTTCGGTCTCAAGCATACGAGTAAGCTCTATTTGGTAATAATCTAGTGTTTTTGGAAAAAGTACGATGTTGTCTTTATCATCAGGTCGAAAGCGGTTGATAAGGGCACCTCCTCTCTTCCGTACTTCAATTCAACTGAGATTATAGCATAGACCTTCTCGAAGGCAAAAACTTAGGTAAAAAGCACTTGTCCTCAAAAAGTCTTAACAGCGTCCCCTTTATATCTCACTTTCAAATTAATCTTGCCTATTCGATATGTATGTGGTAATATATTTTTTGCTTGTGTTTTTCATATTTTGATATGTCCCAGTAGCTCAGCTGGATAGAGCAACGGCCTTCTAAGCCGTCGGTCGGGGGTTCGAATCCCTCCTGGGACGTACTTAAGGCCCTCCTTTGGGAGAGCCTTTTTTTGTGCGTTCCAGGGGGTGAGAACCCCAAATGGGGGTTCGTCGGAGCGAGCCGGGCCGGTTGTTTCCGGCAGGCTAGCGCAGTCTCGAGCTGCTGCGAGAGTACTCAACTTAAGCTTCTCCATAAATAAGGGTAAATCATGGCCTTATTTAGGTCAGAAAGGCTAAAATTCAAGAAATAGGGGAATAAAAAGACCTTATTTTTCTCCGAAGCCTGGAAAATACGCTATTTTCCAGCACTCAGCCAACAATAAGACCAAAAAGTTCCCCTATTTAGGCGAAGTCCTCGCTATTAGCCTAAATAGGGCCATTTTTTACCCCTATTTTCCAGAGGTCCACGCTAATTTATGACTGAAGCCCATTTTTGTCTCGTGAGTATCCGAATATCCCGAGAACACGATCACTTTCCACAGCTACATTGAACCGCTATCCAACTAACGAGCGCTGAAAAAATCGGGCTATTCTTTATCTCCACTACATTGCTGGCAAACAGGGAGGAAAGCCAAAAAACACAAAACCCCCGCTCTCACTAGCAAGCGAAGGTCCTTCATTTCTATACATTACTTCCCGATATGCAATCCATCCATAGCTGATTTTAGAATCTGACAGGAGTGGTCAAATTTGTGCTGCTCCTCGTCCGTCAAGTTCAGCTCCAAAATCTCCTCAATACCGCCCTCGCCGATAATCGCCGGCACCCCGGTGCAAACTCCGGTTTGCCCGTATTCTCCGTCCAACACAGCGGATACGGCAGTGATTTTATGTTCATCATTTAGAATGGAGCGAACAATATACGCTAGCGCATTGCCAATCCCAAATTGCGTGTTGCCCTTACGTGTGAAAATCTCCCATCCAGCGTCTTTCGTCTTCCGCTCGATCTCATCCAAGCTGACATCCTTAAAGCGCTCCTTGTGCTGATCCAAGATGTGCAGCAGCGGTTTTCCGCCGATTGTTACGTGCGACCAGGCCACAAACTGCGAATCTCCGTGTTCTCCAAGTGCATAGCCGTTCACACTGCGAGGATCTATGGAAAATACATCGGAAAGAAGCGTCTTCAGCCGTGCGGAGTCAATCGAGGTTCCGGTACCGATCACGCGGCTGCGCGGAAATCCAGAAATTTCGTGCACGAGGTAGGTAACGATGTCTACCGGATTCGCGGCAACGACAAAGACACCGTTAAATCCACCGCCGACTATTCGTTCCACAAGATCTCTTGTGATTTTCTCAGCTTCTCCCAAGACATCGAGTCTCGACTGCCCTGGCTTCGGGTTAGCGCCCGCCGTAAGCACGACGACATCGACATCACGACAGTCTTCCAGTCGTCCAGCAACCACTTTCGTACGAGTCGAGGTAAAATCCATACAGTGCGACAAATCAAGCGCCTGAGCTACGGCACGGTCATAAGTCCGGTCAATCATCATAATTTCATCGCATATCGACTGATTTATCATGGAATAAGCACATGCCGCTCCTACCAAACCCGATCCGACAATCGTTACCTTCCGTGATTTTTTGGCCATGTCTCCTCCTCCAGTTCCCATCGCTTTTTATATCTTATACTATAGATTATAACTGTAAACGCCCCATATGTGACAATAGTTAACATTAATTATCTTTTTTTCACGTCCAACAGCTCATCCGCCCTTTGAAATGCATTTTCATGTTAAAAAACCTGCCAAAAATCTCCCGACAGCTTTATCGATGACCATTATCATTCTGAAATCTAAACCATCTCGAAAGTCCAATCTATCATTTTACCCATATGGCTTGAACGAACGAATCATCTCCAAAAAATTCCTGGCCCCCATCGGCAATGGATCTTCTGCTCTTGTCCATACAGCAATCGTGTTGAACAGCTCAACCTCATCCACATATACCCGACAAAGTCGCCCTCGCTGGACCTCATCGCGCACGATCAACGATGATACGAAGTTGGCTCCATATCCGGCAATGACCGCCTGAATCGCTTCATGCAGCCCGTTAAACTGCAGCGCGATACGCGGAGCCGGGAGATTGTGGGTACGGCATAGCGACAGCAACCGTTCACGCGTCGAACTGCCGACCTCACGCATCACAAAGGGCTCCTGCATCATGGTTACCAGTGAGATATGCTGATTGGCATAAGGATGCCCAGGCGCAACCACAAACCACAACTCATCCCGAAAAAGCTCCTCCATCTGCACGCCTTCCGGCATACGCTCCGGAACGCCTCCATAAATAGCTGCATCCACCTCCATCTCGGTCAGCAAACGCAGCGCTTCCTTCGAATTAGTCGTGTGAATCACAAGTTCTACTTCCTCATACTGTTTCTTGAAGCGGGACAGCCAGTTCGGCAGCAAAATATGTGCAGGCAAATAAGTCGCTGCCAGCGAAATCTGTCCAATCTCACCTTCCTGAACCCGCCCGCAAAACCGCTCAATCTGCTGCTCAAGCCCAAACAAACGATGGGCCATTCTGGCGATCTCCTCTCCCGCATCGGTTAGCGTAATTCCCCGGCCAAGCGGCCGCAGCAAGCGAATACCCAATTCCTTCTCAAGCTTCTTCACCTGCACCGTGATCGCCGGCTGACTGATGCGAAGCTGCTCCGACGCCTGAGTGACACTGCGCGTCCGGGCAATCGTGTAGAACAGACGAAGCGCGTGTAGATTCATCCTATATTCCTCCCTCGCATTCATCGACTCATATACTAAAATTATGGATACTATAAAACAATATATTATATTTATTAAAAAAATAAAGTTATGCTGATTGTGAACAAACATTCAGAAGGAGTGAAGAGCAATGAACGAAACAAACCCGGTTCAACTCAGATGGAATGAAGTCGATCGCTACCTGGAACAGCAGCTCATCGGCCCGGACTCGCTCATGGAGAATGTCTTAAAGAACAATCACGCTGCCGGTCTGCCGCCGTTCGATGTCACGCCAACACAAGGAAAATTCCTCCATCTCCTCGTGCAGCTATGCGGAGCAAAGCATGTGCTGGAGATCGGAACATTAGGCGGATACAGCACGATCTGGATGGCGCGAGCTCTGCCTGAGGATGGGCATATTGTCACACTGGAAGTAAGTCCTCATCATGCCGAAACAGCCGCTCGCAATTTCAAACTGGCTGGCTTAGAGGAGCGGATCACCATCCGTACAGGCGATGCGCTGGAGCAGCTTGCACACATGAATCAAGAGCTGTACGCTCCCTTTGATCTCATTTTCATCGATGCCGACAAACCGAACAATCCTCATTATCTAAATTGGGCGCTGCACTTCTCCCGTCCGGGTACTGTGATCGTCGGTGACAATGTCGTGCGGGAGGGCGAGATTATCGATCATCTTAGCAGTGATCCCCGAATCCAGGGCGTGCGTTCATTTTATGATCAGCTGCGGAACGAGCCGCGTGTAAGTGCCACGGCCCTCCAGACGGTAGGAAGCAAGGGCTATGACGGGTTCATGATCGGAATCGTTAACGGATGAGCTGGCGCTCCGTAAAGCGCAAAAAAGCAGCACCGATCCACTCGGTACTGCTTGCTTATAACCTTGCTGCTTCCTCGTTTTAAGCCGGAGGCCGGTAGAATGACCGCACCTAGTTCGCTCTTAGCGATTTTTCATCTTGGGATCGAACGCATCGCGCAGGCCATCGCCCATCAGATTGAAGCCGAGCGAGGTGAGCAGGATGCACAAGCCAGGAAACAGCACCGTCCATGGCGCCGTAGCGATGAATTGGCGTGAATCGGACAACATTTTCCCCCACTCCGGTGCCGGAGGTTGAGCACCAAGCCCTAGAAAACCGAGAGAAGCCGCTTCAATAATAGCGGTCGCAATGCCCAATGTCCCCTGCACAATGATCGGCGTTAAGCTGTTCGGCAAAATATGCCGCAGTAAAATCCCGCTATTTTTCATGCCAATCGCCCTTGCGGCCGTGATGTACTCCTCATTTTTAAGACTTAGCACTTTCGCTCGTACCAGACGGCCATAGGTTGGAATGTTCACAATTGCTATCGCATATAGCGCGTTTTGCAGCGATGGGCCGAGAATGGCAACTATCGCAATCGCCAGCAGGATGCTGGGAAATGCCAGCAATATGTCGAACAGCCGTGAGATCAGCATATCGATCCATTTGCCGTAGAAGCCGGCCAAGATCCCCAGAGCCGTACCCAAAACAATGGAACCAAGCACCGAAAACGTTCCGACCCAAAGTGAGATCCGGGCCCCGTACAGCACCCGGGAGAACAGATCGCGTCCTAAATCGTCCGTTCCAAACCAATGCTCCGAGGATGGAGGCTTTAACCGGTCGGCCAATTGTTGATCTTTATAATCATAGGGCGCCAGAACAGGTGCCAGTAAAGCGATCAGGATGAAAAACAAGATCATGATCAGCCCGGCCATGGCGATTTTATTTTTACGAAAGGCTCTCCACGCATCTCGCCAAGGTCCGGAAACCTTCTCTGTAATTGCGACAGGTGTTTCATTCATATTTGCTGTGATTTGAACCATGGCTTCCCTCCTTACCGATAGCGAATGCGTGGATCAATCGCCGCGTACAGCAAATCCACAATCAGATTTATCGTGACAAAAATAAAGGCAATAATGAGAATACCCGACTGAATGACAGGGTAATCTCGTGAACTAATTGCTTCATAAATGTATCGCCCCACACCCGGCCAGGCAAAAATCGTTTCCGTCAGAACCGCCCCTCCGAGCAATGCTCCCGTTTGAAGGCCGATGACCGTAAGCACGGGAATGAACGCATTTTTGAGCGCGTGTTTATACACGACAAAAAATTGTGATAAGCCTTTGGCCTTAGCTGTACGGACAAAATCCGAACCCATAACCTCCAGCATGCTCGACCTTGTCATTCGGGCAATAACCGCCATTGGAATCGTACCAAGCGCAATGCTGGGGAGAATCAAATGTTTGCAGACGGTCCAAAGTTGGTCCCAGCGTCCGGCGAGCATGCTGTCCAGCAAATAAAGGTTCGTAACAGCTTCCACCGGATCACGCTGATTCATTCGACCAATCGAAGGCAGTAAGTGCAGCTTCAACGAGAAAATCAATTGTTCCATTAAGCCCAGCCAAAAAATCGGCATGGACACCCCAATGAGCGCCACCAGCATGCAAACGTAATCGAACCAGGAATTTTGCTTCCAGGCACTGATAATGCCGGCATTGACTCCAAAAAACACTGCAAACAGCATAGCTGCAAAGGTCAGTTCGGCAGTAGCCGCTAAATAAGGGGTTATCTCTTGGACAATGGGCAACTTTGTACGAATCGACTGCCCCAGATCGCCTTTTAGCAAATCCCCCACATACGTGAAATATTGCTGATACCAAGGATTATTCAAACCGAGCTGCTCTCTAAGCGCCTCCTTGGATTGCTCCGTTGCTTTTTGCCCCAATATGGTCTCTGCCGGATCACCGGGGATCGCGTGGATAATGGAGAACACGATGATCGTCATTCCGATTAGAACGGGAACCATGATAATTAATCGCTTCAAAACATAGGCTTTCATATTGCTGGTTCACCTACCTGGGCGCATGAGGATAAGGCCGCTATTCAAAATATATGTTGCTGTAATACTCCGTACCCGTGGGGGCCGGAACATATCCCTTCAGGTTCGCTTTGGCTGCAAGAAGCGGCGTTGTGTGCACGAGCGGAATCCAAGGTGCGTCAGCCTTGATAATTTCTTGAGCTTGTTTATAAAGCTCGGCTCGCTTGGCTTGATCCGTTTCTTTTTGCGCAGCGATCAACAATTCGTGAAGCTTATCATTCGCGTAATAACTGTAGTTATTGGATGGAATGGCGTCTTTGTCCAACAACGTATACAGGAAGTTGTCAGGGTCGCCGTTATCCCCCGTCCATCCCAGCATGAAAATGTCGTCTTTCTCACCAGCCTGCGCATCATCCAGATACGTTGCCCATTCCGGGGATTCAATTTTCACCTTAACTCCTATCTTTTCAAAATCGGCCTGGATGACCTCAGCTACTTTCTTGCCATCCGGCATGTATGGCCGGGATACAGGCATCGCATAAAACGTCAGCTCGTTCGGAAGTCCGTTTGGATAACCTGCTTCGGCAAGCAGTTGCTTTGCTTTTTCCAAGTCATATTCGTAATCCTTCACAGTGTCGTTATACCCCCATAAGGAGGATGGCAACGGGTTTACAGCCGGTTCTGCCTGACCCGCGAAGAAAGCATCAATAATAGCCTGTTTGTTCACAGCATGATTCAGCGCTTGTCTTACTTTGACATTGTCCAGCGGCTTTTTCTTCAGGTTGAAGCCAACGTAGCCAACGTTATTGGCCGGACGTTCGATTTTTTGCAAATTCGAGTTGCTCTCAAGCGTAGCTAAATCATCCGGGCTCAAATCCTCCATCAGATCGATTTCTCCGTTTTGCAGCGCATTAAAGCGCGCGGAGTTGTCGGGGATAGAGCGAACAATTACTTTGTTCAGCTTTGGAAGCCCCTCCTTCCAATAGGTCGCATTTTTCTCCAACGTAATGGAATCGTTGCGCTTCCATTCTTTGAAAACGAACGGCCCTGTTCCGACCGGCTCGTTCTTGAAGTTTTCCTTTTTCTCCTTAATGGCTGTCGGACTAGCAATTCCGAAGGACGTCATAGCCAGGTTTTGCAGGAATGGGGCCTGCGGCTGATTCAACGTAAATTCCACAGTGTATGGATCAACCGCCTTAACTTCCTTGATGACCCGTTTGCCGTCCGGACCGAACATGGAATCGAAATAGTCAAAGGAGTCCCCTTCAAACTTATATTCACTTTTTGGATCGGACCAACGGGTGAAGTTAAACACAACCGCATCAGCATTAAAATCGGTACCGTCATGAAACTTCACGCCTTGACGAAGCTTAAACGTATATTTCAAGCCATTATCTGAAACCTGCCAGCTCTCGGCGAGCGAGCCTTGGACTTCCGTTGTACCTTCCTTGTACTCCAGCAATGAATCAAATACCTGGTGGGCAATCTTGAGCGATTCACCATCTGTGACAATCGCACCATCCAGTGAAGCGGAATCTCCACCACGTCCCACGATTAATGTATCCTGTGTGGATTGCTTAGGGGAGCTTGTTTCCGCCTTTCCTTCCGTACCCTTGTCTTCCGCCCCCTTACTGCCGCTATTGCTACCGCCGCACCCGCTTAGAGCAACCGCCATGCTAAGCGTCAAAGCTAAAATGACACCACTCCACCTTTTTTTCATCCTATAGCTCCCTTCTTTCTTTTTTAACTAGTCTTGTTTATTTAAAGCCGGACCCTAAAGCCCGACTATAAACCAAAGCTCTTATACCGCATTTCCGGCAGGCGGCTCTTTAGAGTACAGAAGGCATGCGGTTTGATGACCATCCTCCGTTTCCACAAGCTCAGGACGGTTAGTTCGACAGATGTCCATGACCTTCGGACAGCGTGTATGAAATGCGCAGCCAATCGGGGCATTCGCAGGACTGGGGACCTCCCCCTGTAAAATAATCCGCTCTGCTTTTATATCCGGGTCTGGTTGCGGTACTGCAGATAGAAGCGCTTGGGTATAAGGGTGCTGCGGCGAGGAGAACAGCTTGTTTTTTTCAGCGATCTCGACAATCCTCCCGAGATACATCACGGCCACTCTGTCGCAAATATGCTTAACTACACTAAGATCATGAGCGATAAAAATATATGTAAGGCCGAATTCCTCCTGAAGATCCTGCAGCAAATTGACAACCTGTGACTGAATCGAAACATCCAGTGCCGAAACGGGCTCATCGGCGATGATTAGCTTCGGCTTCAGAGATAAGGCCCTGGCAATACCGATCCGCTGCCGCTGCCCGCCGGAAAATTGGTGGGGATATCGATGAAGATGGCTTTGCGACAAGCCGACAACATCAATCAACTGACGAATCATTTGTTGCCGATCCTTCCTGCTCCCCACCCCATGCACAATAAGCGGCTCCTCCAAAATGCGTTGGACGGTATGGCGAGGATCGAGCGAGGAGAACGGGTCCTGAAATACAATCTGCATATCTTTCCGCTTTCGGCGCAGCTCCTCTGGCGACAATGACATAATATCCTGTCCGTCGAAAACAACTCGTCCTTCTGTCGGTTCGATTAATCTAAGCAGCGAGCGCCCCGTAGTAGACTTGCCACAGCCGCTTTCTCCAACCAAACCAAATGTCTCACCCTTCCGTACTGAAAACGAAACATCGTCTACCGCCTTCACAAATTGCTTGGAAGACCCGCCTAGCCACACTTTTTCGATCGGGTAATATTTCTTCAAATGCTCTACTTCCAACAAGGGTTCACTCATTGGGCCACTTCCTCCTGCGGAGTTTGATACAGCCAACAGCGGCAGCTGTGAGCAGCTTCATGCTCTTCAAGCCGCGGAATCTGTTCCAGACATAACGGCATCATATGTGGACAGCGCTCGGCGAAGCGGCAGCCCTTCATCTGTGTACTCAAAATAGGCACGTTGCCAGGGATCGAGAACAATCGCTTTCGCTGCTCATTCATTTGCGGTACAGACTGGATCAACCCTTGGGTATACGGGTGCAGCGGATTTTTGAAAATATCACGAACACGGCCTTCCTCAACAACCCTGCCTGCATACATAACCGCTACTCTGTGGCACATCTCCGCGACAACTCCAAGATCATGCGTGATCAGCATGACGGCTGTCCCGTTCTCTTCGTTCAAGCGGCGGATCAAATCAAGAATCTGTGCCTGAATCGTTACGTCAAGCGCCGTTGTCGGTTCATCCGCAATGAGCAGCTCCGGGCTGCACGATATGGCCATCGCAATCATCACCCGCTGGCGCATTCCGCCAGACAACTGATGGGGATACTCATCGATAACCGCTTCGGGCCTAGGAATACCTACCTTGATCAGCATTTCTACGGTATGCTCGCGCGCTTCTTTCCTACTGAGTCCCCGGTGCACCCGAACTGTTTCCCCGATTTGCTGTCCAACCGTAAAAAGAGGGTTAAGCGAGGTCATCGGCTCCTGAAAAATCATAGAGATCGAATTGCCGCGAATATAGCGCATTTCACGTTCCTTCAGAGGGACAATATCGTTTCCTTTGAAAAAAATTCTCCCGCCTACGATTTTCCCTGGAGGCTGCGGAATAAGCTTTAAGATCGATAACGAAGTTACGCTCTTGCCGCATCCCGATTCCCCGACCACACCAAGCACTTCCCCTGGCTTTACATACAAATTCACTCCATCTACCGCAGGAATCTCCCCACGATCCGTAAAAAAATGAGTATGCAAATCCTCGATTTGCAAAATGGGTTGAACCATAAGCACAGCCTCTCTTCATCAAAAAGTGGGATATAAACGCAGTATTATATAAACGGTTAGCTGAAGCTGGAAGGTAGAAAGGTATGGGTAAGTTCACTTAAAACTTTTACTAGGCGAGGGTAACTGTTATTAATGTAAAGCGATAAAGTGCGAGTGTAGCAAACATATAGCTTTTGTTAGGACGATTCATTCTCAACAAAAAACGACAAATTCATAAATACGGTTAAATTATATGTCACATTTTCTGACGCTATATTTTATAATATATTTCATTTGATTAGTAACTTTACAGTATATGGGTTTATTTTACAATACAAAATTTTATTATGTTATGTTTATGATAGATTTACTAGTTTTATGATATGAAATTAGGATACCTTGCATAAATAAGGTACAATTAAGCTAACACGTAACGCTAAACAAAACTTAGCCCACGCTTTCGAAGTGAGTTTTGTCCGAAGCAGTTCGAAGGTGTAACGCTAAACAAAACTTTGAGGTGAACAAAAAAATGAATTTTACTTTGTCTATTGGAGCGCAGGCTCCGGATTTTCAACTCCCCGCCACAGACGGAAAAACGTATTCGCTGGATAGCTTTAGTGCCTCGCCGTACCTTGTCATTTTCTTTACCTGCAACCATTGCCCGTATGTCATCGGTTCGGATGAAGTAACCCGGCAAACGGTCGAGAAATTCAAGGATAAAGGCGTGGCCTTTGTTGGCATCAACTCCAACAGTGAAAATACTTACGCCGAGGACTCTTTTGAAAATATGGTGAAGCGAATGGAAGAGCATCATTTCCCCTGGGTTTATCTTCGTGACGAGACCCAAGAAACGGCCAAAGCATACGGAGCACTGCGGACACCGCATTTCTACGTGTTTGACCACGAACGCAAGCTGGTGTACACGGGACGCGGGGTAGATAGCCCAAGGGATGTCGAGAAAATAACTGTTAACGATCTTGATCGCACGCTTGGCGAACTGACCTCCGAGCAGCCAATTTCGGTCCCTTTGACCAATCCAATTGGGTGCAATGTAAAATGGGAAGGCAAGGATGCCCACTGGATGCCAGGGGACGCCTGTGATTTGGTGTAGCCTATGAGCATCTATGATTTTGAGGTTCTTACCATTACTGGAGAGAACGATTTTGAAACCATACGAAGTGGAGAGGAAGTCCAGTTTCAACGTCAATACGGCGAGCGGCTGCGACTTGATGGAAATGTACTGCAAAGGAGAACAAGCGGTTAAGGCTCCTTTTTATGTGTAGAGGCTAAGAATTACTCCATGGAAAGAGTACCGGATTGAAGATCGGTGAGATTCGAAAAGCTGCAAGGTACGGGTATAGTATAAAAGTGGAGTGGGTGTACTTCACTAAATGTATTTTGTGCAGCTATTTTCGAGCTATTTGTGGATTTTTGGATTTTAACTGCATTTCCTACATTTAAAGCGAGGCAATTTACCTCAGCAGGGGGATTTTACTCTTTTTAACTGTACTTTTTGCATCTAAACGGCAAAAGCTCCGAGCAAGGCGATGTTTAAGTGTACAAAATACATTTAGTAAGTTCTACGTCAACAGTAAGTCTTGGCGCACCCCATTTTTCCTACACAACGACTGAGCGCGAGGAGCAGGCGCCTGTGCTGCTTAAGAATAAGCTTCAATTCGTTAAGAAAGCCGCTGGACCATATCAATGTTCCAGCGGCTTTTTTGTTCAACCCACTTATCGTTTTAGTTTCCGGTTGTTAAACCAAAGCGGTACCCGGAAGATCATATTGATGAATAGCACCACAAAAACCAGCACCGCTGCCGACTTA
Organism: Paenibacillus puldeungensis; assembly: GCF_042678945.1. Lineage (NCBI taxonomy): Bacteria > Bacillati > Bacillota > Bacilli > Caryophanales > Paenibacillaceae > Paenibacillus > Paenibacillus puldeungensis. The sequence goes on from NZ_JBHTLM010000019.1 coordinate 63,314, forward strand.
TCCGCAATTTGCTTCGCGTCTTCCACGATAGCTTCGGACTGCACGTACCACAAATGAACGGCCAGCGTCTCCCCTGGTGAGAATAGATTGAAATCCCACATTTCTCCCGACGTACTTAGACCAGCCGTTAAGATGATAACGGCCGATTCCCCGAAAGCACGCCCGGCTACAAGACAGATCCCGGTAACAATCGCCTGCATAGCCACAGGAATGACAACGGTCCGGATCGTTTGGTGTTTGGTCGTCCCAAGTGCATAAGCCCCGTTGCGCAAATCGTTCGGCACTGCACGTACGGCTTCTTCCGTTACCCTCGCGAGCATCGGAAGGTTCAGAAAAGCAAGGCTGACCGCCCCGCCGAGTATCGTTAGCCCAATTCCAAAATACTCCGCAAATATTGCAAGTCCCAGCATTCCGAACACAATCGACGGTACAGAGGAGAGCGATTCAACGCAAATCCGCAATACTTCGGTAAATTTGTTTTTCGGCGCATATTCCGCCATATAAATCCCCGCACCTACCCCGATCGGTATCGAAATAAGCAGGGATAGGAACAGAACGTAAAACGAGTTAAACAGCATCGGCCCAATACCGCCACCGGCATCGATTTCCTCCGGCAGCTTGATGAGAAATTGCCAGGAAATATTGGGCAGGCCCTTGCTAAGGATCGTAAACAGCAGCCAGAAAATAAACAGCAGGATTACCGCACCCAATGCATAAAAGCAACCGGTAGCAATACGATCCCACACCAATGCGCGGGTGCTTTTACGCGACAACTTAAAGCCGGTCATGAGTTAGCCTCCCCTTTTCTGCTGATGAAACGAATAATCAAAATTAAGATGAAGGAAATAAGGAGCAGCAGGAAAGCCATCATATGCAAGCTGTAATTCCAGGTAGAGTCAAACTCTACGTTGGAGATTTGCATTACGATATTACTCGTAAGTACAGAAGCCGAGGCAAATAAAGATTTTGCAAGCTGAGGCGTATTCCCGATAACCATGACCACAGCCATCGTCTCTCCGATCGCCCGGGTCATACCCAATATGATTGCGGCAATAATGCCGCGACTGGCTGCAGGCAGCACCACTCTAAACACGACTTGCAAACGGGTGGAACCGAGCGCGTAAGCTGCATCGCGGTATTTCTTGGGTACCGCTTGAATGGCGTCATCGCTAATACGGCAAATCGTTGGCAAGATCATGATTGACAGTACCAAGGCTGCGGCCAGCAAGCCGTCACCCAAGCCTTCACCACTAGCCTCCCTAAGCAGCGGCAGCAACACGGTTAATCCGAGATAACCGTAAACAATCGAAGGAATGCCCACCAGCAAATCAAGCAGCGGACGGATAAATTTTTTGAGCCATGTAGGCGCTATTTCGGCAATAAGGATAGCCATACCTACGGAAATTGGAACGGCAATAACTAAAGTGAGCGCTGTTAAGGACAACGTATTGACAATAAACAGGGCCGCTCCGAAACGGTTCTCTTCCGGTGTCCAGTCGAATGAGAAGAAAAATTCTGCTGGTGATACTTCCTTGAAAGTAAGAAAAGCTGTCTTGCCAATAAAGAAAACAACTAAACCGAGCACGAAGCATAACACCAAAATACTAAAAAGATAGTAATTTTTAAATAGTGTATTTACAAAGCGCGCCCGAGAATATCTACCCTTCAGATTCCGACTAGAGAGCTGATTTTGCGGACTTCGCTCAGTACCAGCCTGAATCCCAACATTTTGTACAGGTGTTTTCACCCTAGTTCCTCCTATACAGAGGCCAGCCCCAAGCTTTCGGGGCTGGCCGGATTACGTTAAGCTATGCTGCTGATTATTTCATTGCCGAGATCGGAATGAATTTCAATTTTTCCAGCGAACCTTCTTGGAACTTTTTGCTTTGGATGTATTCGATAAATGCTTTTGTTGCACCGGTTGGCTCCCCTTTGGTCATGAAGTAGCCGTAAGACCAGATTTTATATTTGCCGTTGATAACATTGCTAACAGAAGCCTCTACTCCGTCATGCTTCACAGCTTTTATGTCGCCGCCGCTGATGTAAGTCAGGTCGATGTAGCCGATGGAGTTAGGTGTAGTTCCTACAGCTGTTTTCATATCGCCGCTGGAGCCAACCTCTTTATAGTTTTTCTCCTTCTTCACGATGTCGCCACCGCCAAGCGCTTTAGCTTGATAGTTAACACGTGTACCGGAACCGAAGGAACGAGTGATTACCACGATATCTTCATCGTCGCCGCCGACTTCTTTCCAGTTTTTAATCTTTCCGGAATAGATGCCTTTCAGTTGTTCCGTAGTAAGGCTATCCACTTTAACGTTTTTGTTAACGATCGTTGCGAACGGAATAACGGCGACTTTGTTTGCGACTTGACCGTCAAATTTTTTAAATCCAGGCACATCTGTACTTGCGTCCCAGTCACACGCACCGATTTCGGCAATTCCTTTCTTAACCGCTTGCGGTCCAGTTACGGAGCCTTTACCTGAAGCAGCGATCTTCACTTTAGGGTGCAGCTTTTGGAATTCCTTAGAGGCTTGCAGTGTCAACGGCAGGAGAGCTGTCGAACCGTTTACCGTAATTTTGCCTTTCAAGTCGTCCTTTGCCAAAGCTGAACCTGCTACTGCCGTAGACAACAGAACTGCCGATGCGATTGTCATCAAAGAAAGCTTTTTAAAAATTTTCATTGTGAATTACTCCTCTCGAGGGTTTAATTTATTTGGTTAATTCCAAACTTTTTCCGCCTTGTACTAACACGACTTTGCCGTCAGCAATCAGAGCGATTGCTCCGGATGGAGATACGGCCCATTCCGACACCGTAAGCTTCGTGCTGAACAATTCTGTCTTCGCGCCTGTAGCGTTAATTTCAATCAACTTATAGCTTCCGTCAGCTGTATCGGCGAGAATGATTTGTTTCCCGGAAATCACTTCACTGGAAACGACATCAATGTCAGAAACCAGGTTATCAATTTTAGTTCCGTCTACGGAAATGACTTTGAGAATACTGTTCTCGACCTTGCCATCCGGATCGGCACTTACATAAGTAACACGGCCGTCAGACAGGAGAGACAGATACAGTTTATTGTCAAGTTCCTTGGTCAGTTGAACCGGTTTTGCATCCTTGGCGGAAAGATCCAATGAGAATACCTGAGTTCCTGCTTTGGAATAATCGATCTTCAAGGCATCCTCGGTGCTGTCTTTATCAGTTTCCGCTTTACCGGTAACATTCACGAAATATGCGATCTTCTTCTCGTCTGCGGAAACCTGAACTTCTGATTTATTTTCCACTTTGTCAGCCAATACTTCGGTCACTTTACCAGTATCAAGGGTTATGTAGGAGATCTTCTCTTGTTTGTCGCCTTGAATAAAGTAAATCTTCTTACCGTCGGCGGACCATACCAAATCGGTCTTGACCGAACCATCTGTACTCAGCGTCTTAACTGTACCGTTCGCAGTATTTATGAGGAACAGAGCACCATTTTCATCGGTGAAAGCACCCCATGCGCCATCTGGAGAAAGAACAGCACTGTTAGCATTTTCGTTACTGGTAAACACTTCATGATTTCCGTTTGCACTCAGCTTAACGAGCTGTGGCGTTTCAGCATCATCTTTACTTACAATTACGCTGCCGCTGGCATCGAAGAAAGGAGTGGAGAATTGGCCGGATAATCGAGCCGTGCTGCTAATTTCTCCTGTTTCCGAAACTTCACCACCAAGTGCGTTGACTACTGCAACCGGCTCTACGTAAACCGAACCTTCTACAGATTGTGGAGCCACGATGAATTGAGTTGCAGTACCATCTTGAGAACCCTCAGCACGGTATCCTTTGGAACCAACTTTCAATGTCAACTTGTGCATGCCTGTATTATCTTCTACTACCAGGTCCGCACCGTTTTTCTTAATAGACGCCCCTAAACCTTTTGCCAAATCGCGAAGGGAAAACAATGTTACTTTGCTGACTACCACCGATTTCAGTGTTAATTTACTGCCGTTGATCGTCACGCTTTGGTTTACCACTTTTAGCTTGCTTACACTTGCCTTGACTGGAGCTGCCTTCGCACGCGGCTGCGAAGCCGGCGCTGCACTCGCTGACCCTACCGCAACCGATGAGGTTATGATCGCGGAGGCGAGGAGCATCCCTAGTACTTTACCATTGTTCATTCATTTCACCCTTTTTCTTTGACATTAGTTCCTATGTCTTGATTGTCGTATACAATTGTTAAATCAATTCTCGTAGATTGTAATAGTTTGTAAAATTAACAGAAATAATCCCGCTCCTTAAAATATAAAGCCAAAATAATGTTAAATATTGTATGTAACTGCTGTTCATTTGTAAAAATCCCATAACTTCGATATAGCAGCACCCTAACATTTGTAAACTAACAATTAATAAAACTATCGCTTTTGCCCAAAAAATGGGACAAGAGATTCATGCCATATGGCCTGCAAATCATTTATAATCGGAGTAACTTTACCTACTTCAGGGGGCTATCAGCATGTTGACTCGAAGAAAAGAACCTTTCCGCTATTCCATCACACCGCCGATGATCTGCTGGTTAGAAATCAAAGAAATCGACCAGGTACCGCTAAAAGGCAAACTGGCGGAAGTAGATTTGATTAATATCAGTAAATCGGGCTGCCGAATTCGGACGGGTCTTAACTTATACGCATCTTCCCATGCGATTCAAGCAAACATACATATGAAATTAAGCGAGGATTTACATATTTTTAACGGTCAAATTCGTTGGCAAAAGGAAGTGGAGCCCGATGTATTCGACTACGGAATCTCTCTTCAGCTCGACGGCAGCGAGAAGGAAACGATCAACGCTGAGCTCAGAACGCTGGCCGGCTCCCGCCGAATCATCGTCAATTAGTTTTAGGCGTCCTTAAGCAACACCCGAGCAGGTTTGACTTGATCTTCAATAAAGCAGGGTGTATAATTACTTTTGCTTAGCTTTTGCGGGTGTAGTTCAATGGTAGAATGCCAGCTTCCCAAGCTTGAGGCGAGGGTTCGATTCCCTTCACCCGCTCCATATCAATAAAACACGACAACCCTTCGGTAAGCCGAAGGGTTTTTTTGTGTTATCCATTTGGGTAAGCGCCTTATTTAGGACTCAGCTTATTATAAAATATTAGAGTTGATACAATTTCGAAGCTTGCACCTGGTTTCTTCGGGAGGGACTGATATGGAAGGACCCATATATCATTTTATTTCACCACCCATTCCCTATTTTATCGATTGCGGCAAAGCCAAATATCTACCTGGGGAGAAACATATTTATTTATTGAAGAGGACGGTGTCGAATGGGCCGTGTGTGAAGGAGATATCCTCGTACGGCGCACCATTACGAGACAACACGACGCTTTGTGTATATATCTGGATGGACGTCATCATGCACATGATTAATTGAAAGAACAACACCGGTTTAATCGTCGGATAGGTAACCTTGGCGAATTTGTGCCACGCATTTCCACCATCCATCTCAATCGCTTCCAGCAGCTCTCCAGGCACATCCTGCAAGGTTGCCAGAAATACGACGATCATCCCGCCGCATGTCCATAAGCTCATCATGAACAAGGTGGCGAAAATGTTGTGCGGGTCGTTTAAGAAATCGATCGGCGTCAAACCTAGCTTCAGCAAAAAACAGTTGAGCAAACCGCCTTTTGCCTGGTTTTGCAGCAGCATCTGCCAAACAATTGTCGTTGCCAGCATCGGAATGACCGAAGGAAGAAAAAATACGGCCCGCAGCAAGTTTCTACCTATAAATTTGCGATTTAACAGCAGCGATATGACTAGACAGAAGGTGATGACAAGAAACACATTGACAAATGAATAGATTAATGTGACGGAAATCGATTTTTGAAACTCCGAGGTAGGATCGGTTTCCAACTTCATCTTCTTCTCTCCCCGCCATTTCAAAATAGTGGAACTTAATTACAATCGGGACCCTATTCGCTATCAATTTTCCACTCTTATTGGTAGCGCTTTAATTATTATAATACTGGCTTATCCGTTTATATTGAATCTCCTATTCCAACCTCATTTTTAAAGATTTCAACCTTTTGAAAGATTGCTATATTGGGCTTTGAACATGATCAAGCAGTAGCAGGAATTAGTTCATGGGGGCTAGGCTCATTTAGAAGTAGATGTATAAAATGCAGCTATACAACCAACCCATGCCGATGATTACTAAACTAATGAAAGGCCAGGAAGCAATATAAATGAAAAAAAGCCTTACTGGTGGACTGCTTTTTCATCCACCAGCAAGGCTTTCTCTTCTTTCTCTTATTAATTAATAAAGTTCAATTGCACCAACAGTCGTTTTAGCATAACAGCGGCCTCGGCCCGAGTTGTATCCTTAGCAGGAGCCAGGCGGTCTGGTCCCGCTCCCTGCAGAATTCCTTCATGAACCGCGTAAGCCATAGCCGTTGCGGCCCATCCACTAACTTCCGAACGGTCCTTGAAGGCGGCTAGGGTATCTTCAGTCGCACCTTCATGAAGACTGCCTTGGACAAACTTGGCTGCGTTCGAAATCATAACCGCCATCTCCTCACGGGTAATTTGCCGGTTCGGTTGGAACTTATGATCGCTATAGCCGCTGACGATTTCAAATTTCACGGCTGCAGCAATCGATTCGTTTGCCCAGAAATCCGCTGGAACATCAGCAAATGCAGCCGTTTGACCATTGCCCACGAAAATCCCCAATGCTCTCACAAGCATGGCCGTAAACTCTGCTCTTGTTACAGGGGAATTCGGATCAAAGGTTTGAGTGTCCGTACCTTTCACAATCAATTTGTCCGCCAGCAGCTCAATGTCCGGTTTTGCCCAGTGGGTTGTCACATCGCCGAAGGATTTGTTCCATTCCATCACGGCATACGCGCTGTTGCCCATCCGTTTCATCACAGCTTTGGTTACTCCGTTTTCCGTCACGAAAACCGTAGGAACGAACACCGGATCGCCGGTTTCGGTATCGAAAAATACGCCGGTCGCATGGCTCGGATCAATCGTCCCCGCTACGGTCACGGTACGGGTCAGATATTGTCCCCCGAAATCCTTCACTTCCGTTGTCTTATCCCCCGAAGTTAACTCTACTTTGAATTCCACCGGCCCCGTCAACAGCTTACCGCCCGCTGCCACCGCTTTTACGTTGATTTCATCAGCGGTTTTGCCGGAAACGGATTCGATAGTTACCGTTACTTTCGCTCCATTGATGTCACCGCCGGAAGCTTTCATCCACTGATCAATATGAATCGCGGAAAGCGGTAATTCATATTCAGCTGCAGCGGTCTTGATGACGATCTTTGCATTCTTGCTGCTCTCCGCTGCCTGCGCTAGTGCTGCAGCAGGAAGCGCAACCTTGCTGACCTCCTCATTGCCGGATACCTTAATGATAACGGATGGCGCTGCATCAGATGAATTCAGTTTCGCCAAGGCAGCCGTCAATCCTTCCTTGCTTACCTCCAACACAACAGCTGTCCGCCCGTCTGCGGTTTGCACTGTTTTCTCTGTTCCTAGCTTACCTTTATCCACGTCCTTATTGACCGGGGGAGTGCTGCCTCCCGAAGTTTGGTTCGAAGGCGTACTGCCTCCCGTACTGCCTCCTGGAGTTTGATTCGAAGGCGCATTCTCAACTTTCACCGGTGCGCTCACGGAGGCAAACCCCTGCTTCGGTTCTTCCGAGGTTCCCGGAGTGACTTCAAACTTGAGATATTTTCCGTACTCCGCCGCCGTCACCTGATGGCTTCTGTCGGTTGCCCCGCTGATAGCTGTATAAGTTCCGTTAGCGGAAGACGAGATCAGCCAGCGGTATAACGAACCCGATTCTGCACTGCCGTTCCGGTCTCTGAAATCGTAGCTGCCATAGAGTACCGTTCCGACGGGCACGTCTGCCGCTGCAAGCTCCGCCGTTTTCTGACCGGTAATAGTAAAGTCCTTGATAGTAAAGCTTCCTGCCGCCTCCCCATTCCCCGGAGCCGCGAAGATGAGAATCTGCTGCAGGTCCGAAATATCATACGCTGAAACATCCCAATGCAGGGATTGCGCAGCTTCGCCTCCCGTAAAATCGAAGGTTTTCTCCACGTCGGAGCCCGCGGCCTTATCCAACTTCACCAGCAAGGTCACGTTTCCGGTAACGGTTGCGTTTACCTGACCGGCTGCAGTCACAGGATTCGACGGGTCCGTGTCGACACGGAAATTCGCCCAATCCGCATGGTTCTTGGCATATCGAACCATGATGCCGTTGGAATCCGCCGGAGTCAGCTTATAGACCCCGTCTCCCCCATCCTTCCAACCGCTGCCGTAGGTTTTAACCGCTCCAAGCTTAAAGCTGCCCGCATCGGAACCGTTGCCGGGAGCTGCAAAAACCAGCATTTTCTTAGCCCCGGCTATTGCTGCTTTCCCCGCGGAAACATCCCAATCGACGGTCTGCCATGTGTCGCCGCCGGTCAAATTGACGGATTTCTCAATGGAGCCACCGGTTCCTTCAAATTTGAACATCAGATTCGCATTTCCATAGACGCTCACCGTAACCCGGTTCGCACCGGCCAACAGGGAAGGATCAGCAATATCATGTTGGAGATAAGCCCATTCTTTACCGCCCTTGTTATAGTCAATCTTCCATACGGTTTCCCCGGTCTCCTGCGCATCCGGAGTTACAGTGAACACGCCGTCGCCTGAATCGGCCCAAACCGCCGGAACCGTTCGCTCAGCTATTCCCTGCATCGGCATCTGCACGGGAAGCTGCTTCTTCACCGTAACATTAGCGGCTGACGGACGGTCCAAATCCGCCTCTTGGATCACCCGGTTCGAAGCCGGGCTTACAACGGTTGTACCTGCATTCGGAGCGTGATTGGACATCGGCATCACTTCGAATTTCAAGAACTTGCCCGCATCCGCATCTGTCGGAGTATAGGTACGGGAATTCGCTCCGTCGATAGGAAGGAATACTCCATCCTGTGTGTCAGATCTCAACCAACGGTAAGCCGAGCCCTGCTCCAGGTCTCCGTTGGCGTCATAGTACTCATAGCTGCCGTACACCGGCGTCCCGACAACCGGGGCTTCATCCCGGGTAAGGTCCGCTTGCGAAGTTTTGATCACCTTGAAATTATCGATGTAGATCGTACCGGTCGAATGCTTGTAGGCAGGCTCGATAAACAGCAGGATCCTCTGCACATCGTTCAGTTCCTTTTTCAACTCAGAGATATTCCAGGTCAATGTCTGCCATTCCCCGTTCGTATCCCCTTTGAAGGTATGCTCGTGCTGGCCATTTACCTCTTCGAATTTCAGAATGAAGTTATAAGTTCCTTTTACGTCAAAGGATAAGGTGTCTCCCACAAAATACGGTTTTGTCGGATCAACAGTCCCCTTCAAATAAGCCCAATCGTACACGTCTTTATTGTAGTCAATTCTCAAAGCGTTGCTACCGTCCGGCGTCGCGGTGGGGTCTGGAGTGATCTTATAGACGCCATCGCCCGAGTCAACCCATCCCGGATTCACGTTGTGTCCGTCGAAATCGTCAATCACGGTAGCCGTCGTACTAGGAACGGTGGTAATTGTTGTGTTTTTGGCAATCGGCTCCGCACTCTCCACAGCTTGGGTTGGATCACTCTGCCGCGGCTTGCCGATCAAAGGCACTCCCGTATTCGGATCGGCAACTGATACCGGCGTTACCTCGAACTTCAGATAGCTTCCCAAGTCGGAGCTTTGTACCGTATAGGTTTTCGATTCCGCACCAGGAATCGGTTCGTAAGAACCGTCAATCTTGTCGGCTTTCAGCCAGCGGTACTTGGAATTTCCTTCATCAAGGCCTTCCGGTGAAAAATAATTGTAAGTCGCCGACAACGTGTTCCCCACAATCGGCTTGCCTTCAATCAGCAAATTGGATGCGGCTGGTCCCTTACCTTGGATCTGAATGTCATCTAGATAGAAAGTACCTCTCGTTTGCTCTTGACCGGGCGCTGCGAAAATCAAGATCTTCTTCGCAGCCTGAAGTTTAGCCTTCTCGTCTGCGGTAAGCACCCATTCCAGTTGGTGCCATTCATTTCCCGCTACGATGAAATTTTTCTCGATGGCGCCTGTGGAGGTTTCAAATTTTATCAGCAGGTTAGCATCGCCGTAAACAGAAGCTTTGACGGAATCGGAGGAAGCAAAGTTCTTTTCACCATCGAAAGCCGCCGAAAAATTGGCCCAAGTGTAGCTTCCTTTATCGAAATCCACCTTTAATGAGCCGGTACCGCTATGGGTAATGTTGGTCTCAGGAGTCAATACATAGGCTCCGTCCCCTCCGTCCGCCCATCCGGCGTGGTTGCGATTCCCTTCAAAATCATCGATCACCGTTGAGCCGATATGCAGCAGTCCCACTTTTTTCATACCGGCTTGCGCATATTTGTTTTGGTTCATCAAATTCCAGATCAAACCACTGCGATAGTTCTCGATCATGAGCAGCGTAATGCCTTTGTCGATACCGATAAAGTCCTTGCCGTACCAGCCGTCCTGGCTTACATCCAGGTTGTAGGCATCCTTCAAGCCGTACGGTCCGATCAGATTCGGATAAGAGTAATAATGGCGCAGAGCTGAGATCACTTCTTCAGGCGTAAATACGATAGAGCCGAGGGCGCCAGCAGGAGCAACAGTTCCGTCAATGCGGTGCTGGTCATTGCCGAAGCCCGAGGGTGCTGAACCGTATCTTCCTTCATAACCGTAAGGTCCGTCGGATGCGGTTAGTCCCCAAGCATCGGCGCCGAATGTCTTATATTTGCCCGCTCCGCTGCCACTGTGGTCGATGGCGTACTGTCTGCTGGTTTTGGTGGCAATAACGGAATTGTTCCACCAGCTGAGACCTTCCTTATCCACCATATTGCGCATATCGAACCATGCGAAGGAGAATTGGTGCGTAAAAATCGAGCCGAACCAGGAATGGATGAAGGACGGATAATCGCCGTAGGAGGCAGAATGTCTCTGAAAATCATAAAACATATCGGAATTAACCGGATGGGTCGGAGATGCGGTTCCCAGGAAATAGAGCATGAACTGCTCGCCATAGAAATCCCAATGTCCGCTGAATCCGTTCTCCGGAGAGTAGCCCATATAAAACTGGTTGTATTTATCGCCTGGTTTGGAATCCCGGTACCAATCCCACTCCACTTTGCGATACAACTGATCAGCCATATCCTTGATCTCGCCGCCAAAATATTCACCAGCCGACATAGCGCCGTTTATGGCGATGCCGGTGTCGACAATAGACAGCTCCGATGTTCCGCTTCGCCCAGCCGTATCCATATCCAAGAAGTGATAGAAGAAGCCGTGCTCTTGGGAAGCGTTATTCAACAGCGTGTTCAACGTGCCTCGGGTCCGCTCAAGTCCCTCTTCGCGAGTGATCCAGCCCCGGTCCACGCCGATGACGATGGCACTCAAGCCGAAGCCTACAGAGGCTACGCTGCTGTGTTTATAGGGATCAAGATCGGTACCCGATGCCCGGTCTCGAATCAGTCCGTATCCGGGACTCGAAGGATCGGTGTTCGCCTCCTTCCAGAAAAAATCGAAGGACTTGCGGCTTTCATAATCCAGCAGCTGGTCGTCCGTCATGGACGAAAAATCCGTCAGTTGCACTGCGGGTGATGCGTTCGTCTCGGCATACGTCTTGGACACGGATTGAAATGTGAAAGTAAATACCATGGTGAAAATCAAGATTGCAATAACAGGAAGTTTGATCATCTTCGAAGCTTTTCGGCTGGTAGCCTTCATTTTCGTACTCCTCTCCTCAATTGAGAAATCGCTTACAAAAACAGAAACGTTTCGATTTTTGTATCAAAAAATAAGAAAGAAATAAGCTAACTTTCTTCCTGTGCTTTGCTGCCGTCAAGTGTGTGCTAACTTGGCGACAATTGTTTATATTTATTGTTGGTTTCTCCTTTGTTATACCTCATGAGAGGGGTCTCCCATGGGCATCCACCTTCTAACCAAGCTTATCGAAACGTTTCGATTATATTACCCCTTTAGTATAAAATTTCCATCTCAAACTGTCAATTTATTTTTGGAAAACTTTGTTACTATTCTGTGATAATGAAGCTACGAGACAGGAATGGTTAAAGAGGGCTCTTGCTCTCAGTAGTTCTATAGATTCAAATATAAGAAAAACGCCTGACGGCGTCCTTTGAGTTAGCTTAGACTTCTACATTGGAGGGATGGGAGGGATGAGTATGGGTTTCACCCGCTGTTAAACTTTCCACCCATACCCATTCCCTCTTCTGTTCTACTCCTTGCCCCCTGCAGCTTTTTCAACATCTCACCGATCTATAGGCGTACTTTCAGGGGTGATCATCCGCAGTAGATGTATTTTATACATCTATTTCCGCACAAATTGAGGTTTTTGGAATTTTAATTGCATTTCGTACATCTAAAATGCAGCTATTAGCCTTGGCAGGTCCGTTTTGCTGATTTTAGCTGCACTTTCTGCATTTAAATGCTCAAAGGTTCCAAATAGGCGGGATTTAACTGTAGAAAATACATTTAGTTTGTAAATTCAATAATATTGAAAAAAACTCCCATTAAGGGAGTTTTCAAAGGACGTCCCAGGAACGATTCGAACGCTCGACCGACGGCTTAGAAGGCCGTTGCTCTATCCAGCTGAGCTACTGGGACATAAGATATTAAAAAAGGATGCGTTAATTATTATAGCGCATCCCCCTCATTTTTTCAAAGATGTTTTTGTGAAAAAAATGAAATTATCCTTGCTCCCTACGATTGGCTATGCCCTCGGAAGCTGCTCCTCCAGCTTAGCTGCGATCCCTTCATGCGAAAGGAGATTTTGCAAAAATTGCTTGCGCTGCACGGTTGGTTCCGGCCAGCCTCGGTCACCAAACAGCTCCTCCGGGACTACGGCGTATGCTTGGTGCATGCTGTTGTCGTACCAGTCGATCTCCAGGTCGGCATCGCTGCTGATCATTTTAATGATTTCGAATCCTTCCTCGCTCTCTGTACGAGCCAGATACACAAATAGTTCGGGATCGTTTACCGCTCCCGGCTTCACCTGAACCACAGCGCAAGGCCTTCCCTGGTGTTCCTCCGTCCGCCTAAATTGTGCGTCTTTGATATAATAACTGATTGGAAACTCCCCCCTTCATAAGCTATAGATCAATCCATCCTGTCTCCATAGCCAGACCTTGCAAGCTGTTCTTTAGTCTCCTCCGTACCTAACCGGTAAATCTCTCGGTACAAATTGTCCAGATGACGCTGATAGCCTTGACTGACTCCCTGCTCCGGCGTATCCGGCCAAGGATAAGTAAAGGCGAGAAAGCTATCTTCCTCATGCTGCTGGATTTGCTCCAGCATGCGGCCCAGCGTATCCGCCTCTTCAGCCGTCGCGCAAATCGTCCATTCGTAGGCCGTAGCTTCTCGATTTGCAAGCATGGAACGGCCTTGGACAGATACGTAATACAGCTTTCGATCCACCATATCCCCCTCCTACTTGTGGTCTACCATCCATAGTTTTCCTTAATGGACAGACATTTTATGCCTTGGTTCGGCATAATTTGTTAATACTTTTCACCCGGTCGGCAAACGGGGGCGTAAAGCAATGCAGAGAGGAGAAAGCAAAATGTGCGGAATAACCGGCTTTATCGAGTGGAACCGGGATTTGACCAAAGAATCGGAGCTTGTGCTCTCTATGACATCCTGTCTGGAGAAACGTGGACCCGATGCAGAGGGAACCTGGATCTCTGGCCCGTGTGCCTTCGGCCATCGGCGTCTTAGTGTGATGGACCCCGAGAACGGGGCTCAGCCGATGATCATACATGAAGAGGATGCTGTGTTTACCATTGTATATAACGGAGAAATATACAACGCTCCGGAGTTAAAAGCGGAGCTCGGACGAAGAGGCCGTTCCTTTAAAACGAATTGCGACACGGAGGTCCTGCTCCAGTCGTATATCGAATGGGGCCCGGATTGCGTACACCGTTTGAACGGTATATTCGCATTTGCCGTTTGGGATAGCGTAAGAGAGCACGTTTTCTTTGCTCGGGACCGTCTTGGCGTAAAGCCATTATTTTACAGTGAAGTGGATGGTACGCTCATTTTTGGATCCGAGCCGAAAGCGATATTACGTCACCCGAAGGTTGAAGCCGTAGTCGGGCCGGAAGGGCTGGCTGAAATTTTTGTAATCGGCCCCGCTCGTACGCCAGGTCAAGGAGTTTATAAAGATATTAAAGAGCTCCGCCCCGGCCATATGATGATATTTAGCCGTGCCGGGCTGCGTAAGCTGGTGTACTGGAAGCTGGAAGCGGAGCCCCATACGGATAATGTTGAAGAAACGGCGGCCAATATACGCAGCTTGCTGCAGGACACCATGGAGCGGCAGCTCATCTCCGATGTGCCGGTATGTACGCTGCTGTCGGGGGGGCTTGATTCCAGCGCACTCACCGCACTCGCCGTAGACTATTACAAACGGACCGGCCAGGGCCAGGTCCATACGTATTCCATAGATTACGTCGATAACGACAAGCATTTTAAAGCCCATAGCTACCAGCCTGGAGCGGACGGTCCTTGGATCAAGCGAATGATAGAGGAACTCAAAACAGAGCATCATTTCATTACTTTTGACACGCCTGAGCTCGTCGCCGCTCTGCCCGATTCGACGAATGCCCGCGATCTCCCCGGAATGGCCGATGTGGACGCTTCCCTGCTGCTGTTTTGCCGTGAAATTAAAAAAGGGGCTACCGTTGCCATCTCCGGCGAAGCCGCGGATGAGGTGTTTGGCGGATATCCTTGGTTCCACCGGGAAGAGCTTCTGAACTCCGGCACCTTTCCATGGTCCGTTGCCACCGGTCTCCGCGCCGACCTTCTTGCTCCGGAAATTCGCGAGTGGATCAAGCCGGAAGAGTATATTGCGGATCGGTACAGCGAAGCCATAGCCGAGGCACCACAATTGAACAGTGAAACTGCGGAACAGGCCCGAATGCGGGTGATGTCCTACCTGAACATAACCCGTTTTATGCCAACGCTGCTGGACCGAAAGGATCGCATGAGTATGGCGGCCGGCTTGGAAGTACGTGTTCCTTACTGTGACCACCGGCTCGTGCAATATGTCTGGAACATTCCGTGGGAAATCAAAACGGTGGGTGGCCGGGAAAAAGGTATTTTGCGTAAGGCGCTCACGGATGTGCTTCCGGAGGATGTGCTGTATCGCAAAAAAAGCCCCTTCCCGAAGACCCACAACCCCAACTATTTAACCGCCGTTCGAAATGACATGCTCGCTATTTTGGATAATCCCGCTTCGCCGATCTTAAAGCTGATCAATGCCGACAAAATCCGGGCCATTGCCGCTTCGGAGGAATCGTCCTCCAACCTTCCTTGGTTCGGTCAACTCATGTCCGGTCCACAGCTGTTCGCTTATTTGACCCAAGTGAATCACTGGCTGACGAATTACAACGTAGCTATTCGCTAATTCTGAGGATAATACGTAGGCTGAAAAAAAAGCGCAAGCACAGGAGACAAATCCCCTGCTGCTTGCGCTTTGATGCTTATAAATTAAAGCCGTATCGTTTATGCGTGATGTTCCGTCCGCTTAGCCGCGTCCGCGTATTTCCTAACGGACTCTCCTTTAATGAGCGTTACATAGATGCGTTCATGGTCCACCTGTTCCCCAGCCAAAATTTTTATCAACTGCTCCGAGGCAAGTGCTCCCCATTTCCGTTTGGAATAGTTGATCGTTGCCAGACGCGGTTGCATGTAATTGGTCAACTCGATATTATCGAAGCCGATCAGATGGATATGCTCACCGACCTTCAGATCCGTTTCCGCAATACGGTTGCAGAAGCCGATGGCCATTTCGTCATTCATACAGAAGACGGCCGCAGGCCCGTTATACTCATTGATGACCTGCTCGGCAGCCCGCTCACCACCGCTTTTCTTGAAATTGCCGACGATTTCGATCCATTCCACGTCTCCAGCGCGATCCGCTACCATCCTTACGGCCTTCATCCGCTGATTGGAGTCGAACGAGCCCTCCGGTCCGGACACGATATAAATTTTCTTATGGCCCATTTCAAGCAAAAATTCTGTGGCTAAGGTCGCTCCCGCTTTGTTGTCCAGCAGCACCTGATTGATGTTGGGGTGATCCAGCTCCCGGTCCAGCACGACAATCTTACTGTTGCGTTCTGCATACGTAAGCAGTTCCTCGCTCGTAAACGTCTGATCCAAAATGATGGCCCCATCGATCATTTGCTCCGGCAGCATCCGGTGCGACCTCTTCCCGCTGCACACGATCAGATCATACCCTTGTGCATTGCAAACTTCCTTCATCCCATCCAGAAGATCCCCGTAGACGTCGCCTTTAAAGTCCGTTAGAAATACACCTAAAATTCTAGATTCGCGCTTCTTTAACGTTCTGGCGGCCGCATTCGGGACATAATTCAGCTCTTTGGCGATCGCCAAAATTTTAGAACTGGTTTCATCCGTGACTTTGCTGCTTCCGTTCAGGGCATAAGATACCGTTGAAATGGAAACCCCGGCTTTTTTAGCGATATCCTTAATACTAACCAATGTTCCTCGCCCCTCTGCTTGTAAACCATTCCTTGGTCCTAATTAAACAGACGCTTGACACCTATATAATGGAAATCCGTTATGTTTACCTTAAGTTTTTTACAGAAAAATCTCAACTATATTGTTATGCTGCCTCATGGACTGCTCAAATTCTTTGCGGCAAATTTGGAAACCTCCGAGGCGATAAGGATTTGCGATTCGCTCCGCGGCAACCACCTTGCCGTTTACGATCACTTTTGGATCTGCGGCTTCCGATAGATGATAAATAAACGTCACATCCACACCGTCATAGCGGAATTCAAAGTGCAGGCCATCCAATGTCGGTGGCAGCACCGGATCAATCACCAGGTCCTCCAGCTCCTGCCGGATTCCAAGCGCATTCGAAATGAGCTGATTCATGTAAATTCCCGGTCCGCTGGAATAAATCCGCCATCCGCCTTTCACTTGAACACTTCCGGTCCGAAGATCATTGAAATTCTCCTGAGCATCATAACGCGTATTAAATTTTCCATCCGAGCTGCTGAAGTAAGAGTTACTTTGCCGCAGCGCTGCATTAGGCACTACATCGCGAATGCCGATTGGATTAATCACCTTCAACCCGTTCCATACATCGTCCGCGCAGCCTATTTTGGCCATCGCTTCGACGAAGCGGATGTGGGCATGCACATACTGCAAACCAACTTCACGTCCAAAGTTAGACGCCTGCTCCGCTCGCTTGAAGTGCGAGCTCACGCCTCCAGCATATTGAGCCGGTCGATCCATCAGGCGAACGCCGTCCGGGAAGAACAGCTTTTCCTTGATCAGATCATAATGGAAGCGGGCGCGTTCCGGATCAAGCAGCTCAGCGATCATGCTCCGTGTCATGGGAAGCAGCCGATATTTAATGCCGGTTTCTTCATCCGTCGGATGCAGCATCCGCTTAGCCTCGGCCGGATCCTCCATGTAAAGGAATCCAGGAATCACTTCCGTGCTGAGCATGTATTTTTCATAATCGCGTTTGATGCCCATGGCCATATCCTTCAGCTCGGCTGCGAGCTTAGGTTCAGCGGATTTCAGCACGCTTGAAAACTGAGCCATGACCTGATAAGTCAAAGCAACGGTCCAACTGCTGACCATATAGCGCTTGAGCTGGGCGTTCGCGGGTTGAAGCGTATCGTCCCAATCCCCGTCTCCATAATTGGACAAATAGGTATTATGCATAAAGTGGTTACGGATATATTCTATTTCCTTCTTCACATGATCCAGAATTGTAGCTTCTTCCTCGCTGAAGTGGAACTTGTGCTTCACGGTATATGGAACTTTCTCCGTCAGGATGCTGAAATCCCGGGTGGCGTGCAAGTAATCGCTGAGCACCTTAAGCGGCCATACGATGATGTCGCCGTGGCTTTCCTCCTGCTGAACCTTGTAATAACGGTCGAACATAAACCATTGCGGCCAGTTGCCGTCATCCATGTATTGATGGGAGTAGACCATTTTCAAAATATCGCGAACCTGTTCGAATTTTTGAGTCGCCATAAAATATTCGACAGGACCTTGGCAGACGTCCCGTGTCCCCCAAGCTGCACCGCCATACTGTTCAAGTCCGTGTGGAACCGAGTAATGAACAAGCATGTTATGGGTATACCACCATGCCAAGGCGTTAAACTTGAACAGCTCCTGTCCTTCCGCCCCTTGTTCGTCGGTCAATCGGAAACCGTTCATCACATCTCGGTAGAACTCCCGGTACTTCGCAATTTCTTCATCCACATGACATTCTCTAGTCGGAATGCTTTCTCCTTCAAGCAATCCTTGCATCACTAAGGTCCATTCACTGCTTTTTTCAAGCTGCAGTACAACTAGGGAAGCATCCCCCGGTTGAACGCCGCTTGCCAGCATGGTTTCGTCGCCAATAACTGTCTTCGCTCCATCGACCCACATCCGGTATTGAAGATTAGGGTAGGCTTCCGCCCGAAGCTCATCCTGAGCGCCGTAAAAGGTCAAGCACCCGTTTGCTTCCGTCATGTGCACCGGGGTTTCGTATTCGTTTACGTTCATCGTCACCTGATTGGTGACCAGAAATTTATAAGCTTTTCCGCTTTCCGAGCAAACGTGCAGCCGAACTTCAGGGGTATCGACCGTAGTGAAATTGGTAATGACCAGCATGTCATCGGCCATTTTGTAGTACCAGCGTACATAGTTAAAGCCCATTTCAAATAACGATGGCATGGTCATCAGGTGGTATTTGCCTTCCATTTCCACATAAATACGCTGACCTGCCGTCTTCGGTATGTTCAGGGCGCCGCGGGCGTTGCTCATCATTTTATTAAAGTTGGTATTACCCACCACCAAATGAGAGTTAAAAATACCATATATATAGGAAGTTGTTGTGATGACCTTCTCGCCTAGCCTCACATTGTTACCGCTCATGAGAATGTGCCCATGCGGCCGTTCGACGAGCAGTTCTTTGTCCTTGAGAACCACATGCTCGTACGTATCTGTAAAGAAAGCTAGCAGCCGATCTTGATCCACTTCCTCCTGATGTCTCTTTTGCTTCGGAAAACGCGCGTTTAGTTCATCGTTGGTAAGTGCAACCGTTTGAAGAGGTTCGCCAATATATTCCTTCAGCTGCGTCTTCGGCAACTCGTGCGGCGCTGGCTGTTGTCCGGCAGCTTCCGTTTTCGCTTGGTGCGCCTCCCAAGCCTCTAGCGCCTCTTCATGATATTTCAGCTCTGTGACCGCCTCCGGATGATCCGGCTTGAACAGTCCGTAGAATACAAACTGTGCTTCACCATCCAGGGAGACCCGTTCCGATTGTAGTGCGGTATAGGCAAACTCGTACTGATAAACCTCATTCGCGAGTGTAGGCTGGCTTAAGCAAGCGGGTACATTCGTTTCCTTATAGGACAACCCGAAGAACTGGAAACCGTCGGTGGAAAAAGCCGCCGCACGGGTCAGCGAACCTTGCTGAATGTAAGGAAATGCCCCGCCCTGCGGCTGGTTTTGACGAGAGCACACCACATAACCGTAATTCTCGTCCTTGAACACCTGCTGGTCGATGTATTGGGATAGATATGCTTCGTTGCTGCGTACTGCACCAACATCCGCATTTCCGATGTCTTGGCCATAAATGACGTCAATCGTGCTGCCGTCCCCAATGACTTTCACATCCCAGAACCAGATGCCTTGTGCCGATAAAGAAAAGCTAACGCTGTATTTAATATTTTCCACAGCGCCTTTCCAGAAAATGCAGCCATCACCGACGCTAACCGTGCTGCTAGAGTGGATACCCAGCAGAGGGTAAAAGCGAATACCGGATTCCGCATGGATTCGCAGATATATATTGTTCAGCGACCCGTCCACGGGGCTCGTCATCAACTGATTGATCATTGTGTTGCCGCTGACAGCCTGAAACAAATCTCCGCTCTCCCAAAATGTAAAGCGCAAATCTCCAGCCTGAACATGCAGTTTGGAATTCGTTATGGTTGTCATGTATGTGTACTCCTCCTATCCCGTAAGGTACAGCCGACTTTTTCAACACGGCTGTGCCTCAAGGCAGCTTGCTATATTTTCATTTTTCATCCTGCAGTGGCAGGTTCAAATCAAATTAACCGAAAGGCATGCTCCTGAGTATCGCGGCTGTTAGGTCCCACGAAAACCTGGAACTTGCCCGGATCGCTGGCAAATGTCAGATCGGAATGATGATACCGAAGCTGCTCCTCCGTCACTGTAAAGACAGCTTCGGCGCTTTCCCCGGGCGCAAGCGCAAGCCGAACAAATCCCTTAAGCTCGCGCATTGGCCGAACAACATCACCAGTGACATCGCGAATATAGAGCTGCACAGTTTCCACACCGGCTCTGTCGCCTGTATTGGTTACCGATACACTCACCTTAAGCGGCTGCTCGGACGTGAGTCCCTCCGAGGAGAGCTTCAGCTCACCGTATACGAACGTAGTGTAAGAAAGGCCAAAGCCAAACGGCAGCAACGGTTCATTCGGGCTGTCAATATATTTGGAAACATAACGTTCTTCAGTTTTGCTTGGATTCAGCGGACGGCCCGTATTGAAATGGTTGTAGTAAACCGGGATCTGACCGACTGACTGCGGAAAAGACATCGTGAGCCGGGCCGAAGGGTTGATCCGCCCGAGCAAAATATCCGCAAGAGCGGCGCCTCCCTCACTGCCCGGGAACCAAGCTTCCAATAACGCATCGACCTTATCCAATAAGCCGTGCAAATCCAGAGGACGGCCGTTAAATAATACCGCGGCCAGCGGTTTCCGGAGCGTTTTCAGCTGACACACCAGCTCAAGCTGGGCTTCGGGAAGACGAATATCGGTGCGTGAACCGCCCTCTCCGCTCATCTCGCTGTTTTCTCCTAAGGCGAGTACGATGACGTCGGCTTCACGAGCCGTTTCCATCGCTTCCTTTAACTGCTGCGAGCTCATGCTGTGAATCGAGCTGCCTTCCGCGATAAGCAGTTGCCCTGCCGGAAGGCGTTCCTCCAGTGCCGTTCCCAGCTTCACAGCATCTTCCTTCACGCCGATGCAGGACCACCATCCGAGAATGTCATCACTTTGAGCGAATGGACCGATCAAAGCTATTTTCTTGTCTGACCCTAGCGGCAGCAGGCTGCCTTCATTTTTCAGCAGTACGCTGGACTTCGCTGCCAGCTCATAAGAAACGTTTCGATGCTCTTCGCTGAACAGTACTTCACGTTCCCGTTCCGGATCGGCTCCCCGATACGGATTGTCGAACAGGCCGAGCTTATCCTTCAAGCGCAATATACGCAGTACTGCCTCGTCGATAAGAGCCTCATCCACATGGCTGTTCTTGATAAGCTCCGGAAGATGGTGCATATAACACGGGGTCATCATTTCAATGTCCACACCGGCTCGAATCGCGCGGTACGCGGCCTCGCGATCATCCTCCGCGGCTCCGTGAGCAATCATTTCGCGAAGGGAAGCCCAGTCGGAGATGACCACCCCGTCAAAGCCCCATTCGTCCCGCAAAATACCTCGCATCAATTTCTCGTTCCCAGTAGCGGGAATTCCGTCCACAGTGTTGAACGACGTCATCACCATTTCGCAGCCTTCGTCCAGCGCCGCCTTATAAGCCGGCAAATACTGTTCGCGAAGATTGCGCTCGGACATGTTTACCGTGTTATATTCACGCCCGCCTTCAGGAGCGCCGTAAGCGGCAAAATGCTTCACACATGCGGCCAGCCGCTCAGGCTCCTCCTTCAAATTGCTCCCCTGATAACCTCGCACAAAGGCTCTAGCGAACAAACCGTTCAAGTACGGGTCTTCGCCTGTCGACTCCATAACCCGGCCCCAGCGCGGGTCCCTAACCAAATCCACCATCGGCGCGAACGTGACATGAATGCCGGATACCGCAGATTCTTTCGCGGCTATTTCGGCGCTTTTCTCAGCGAGTTCTAAATCCCACGAGCAGCCGATCGCAAGTGGAATCGGAAATATCGTTTTGAAGCCATGGATGACATCGGCCATAAATAACAGCGGAATGCCTAGCCGGCTTTGGCTCAGGTAGGTTTTCTGCACGTCGATGATTGCCTGCGCACCCGATAAGCCAAGTACAGAGCCGCTCGCGGCCACCATCGATTCCGTGATGCCCATCTCTTCCATCGGCCCAGTGACTTGGCCTTCGCTCTCCGTGCCTTCATGAAAATGGGCGGTAAGCTGAAGCAACTGGGCCACCTTCTCTTCAAGAGTCATTTGGCGAACCAGGTCGGTTAACTGCCGGTTATACATTTCTAGTTCCTCCACACCACATATTAATAAGAAAAAAATAGCTTGCATCCTTGGAAAGTCAGCCATTCTCAACGAGTCGTTCCCATAAGTTCTTCAAACTTGCCTCGCGGATCGTTTTAAAGCTCTTTCCAGATCAAGCCCCTATCTCCTTTCTCAGGAGCTTGCACAAAACCCGCTTGGTTATAAGTGTTTCACTACTATGCTGTCTGCTGCGGTTCGGATAGCCTCTATACAGAGCTGCCCGAGGTTGTGCAAATTCCTCATTTAGAAGAGCCATGCACATATCACATTTGATGAAGAGAAGAACCCGGCTGGAGGCGGGATATCCTGCATACCGGGTTCGTGGAACTGAGGGACCTCCCGGCTTTCGCCGTAAGGTCCTCTCAAAAATGCAGCACACACTAAATTACTTTTTCATGTTGTTCAGTTCATCAAGCAGAGGCTGAACGAGAGACTTTTTGCTGTCAACCCATTTTTTCCAGTTGGTCTCCAAATCGCCGTCCTGCAAAATCAGGTTCGTATATTCCTTTTCGTATTCGAAAGCAGCCTGGCTCTTAGCTTTGGAGTCGTACAATTGGAAGTCCCAATCATAGGTAGCCATTTTGCCGCCTTCTTTGCTGAGCTTCGCTTTGTCTTGATAATGCTTGATGGCTGTATCGCGGAACTCTTTCTTGATCGCCGGGTTAATGACACTGAAGTCATCGCCCAACAGGTACAAACCTTCGAAACGATTCGGGTATTTGGTATCCATCGTCGTTCCTTCTGGCAGCAAGTTTACAAGCTCTTTGTTATCGCCATACTTCCAGTCCTTACCTTCAAAGCCCATGTTCAGCAGCAATTGTCCTTCTTTACTTGTCGAATAATCGAGCAAATCCATAATGCGTTCAAATTTCTCTTTGCTGATATTCGGGGAGAACACGAGCGCAGACCAGAAGTTCACTTGCTCCAGGTTGCGGTATTTGCCGTCATCGCCAACCACGATCGCCGTTTGCACAACATCGCTGCTGTTCAGATTCAGGTTCTTTTTCATGTTGTTATCCATGTCTTGTCTGTAAGAAGCCAAGCCCCCGAGACTGGTGATCGCAGCTACACCTTTGACACGGAAATTGTCGCTGCCTTCGTTGTTTTTCCAAGTATAGAACTCTGGGTTAAGCAAGCCATCTTTATACGCCTTTTGCATCAGCTTCAGACCGGTGAGCGTTTCAGGATCGGCAGGACCCCAGTGGTATTTGCCGTCTGCCCCTTTATAGAAGGCCGACTCAACTCGGGAGTGCTCACTGTTCGCCATGATAATGTTCGTCAAGGCGTCGGCAGCGTTATAAGAAATTGGTACAAGTTTGGATCCAACTTTGCCCGGATCTTTTTCTTTAACCAGTTTGGCATACTGCATCAGCTCGCTGGTCGTATATTGATCTTTAACCGGGAAGCCAACCGCTTTAGCCCAGTCTTTACGAAGCGCAATAACACCAATTTGGTTCAAAAGCGGATCAGCTGGTTTGTTCTCGTAATACACCGGTCTTGGCAAAACATAAGTGCCGCCGGTTTTTTCCTCAAGCTTCTCACCAAGTCCGGTCAGCTTATAGGCCGCCGCAACATTTGGCCAACGTTCCTTCCAGTCATCCGGCAATTTATACAAAAGTCCTTGATCGATATAGTTCAAAGCGTCTGCGTTGTTGTACTGCCAAGTCGCCACATCGGGAAGGTCACCGGAGTTGATCCAAAGGCGAAGTTTTTCATCCCAGGAATCCCATTCCACATAGTTGTAATCCCAATCGATGTTGAATTTGTCCATCCAGAACTTATGGAACTCATTGTTCATGTCCCCATTTTTCAATTGCAGGGTACTCGCCACGGAGATTTTCAGCTTATCCTTGTAACCTCCGTTGTCGTCCTTCGCATTGCCGCCCTTGTTAGCTGCTTCCTGCTTGGAGCAAGCGCTCACCGTCAGCATGGTTAGACACATCAAGATGGCCAAGACAGATTTTACCGACAGCTTTTTGTTCGTTCTCATGTTTTACCCCCATGTTTTTAAGATTTTTTGATAAAAAATCTATTGTGCATCAGGACTTGATAGCCCCTGTTAACACCCCTTTAGCAAAATGCTTTTGCAGCATCGGGAAGAAGCACATGATTGGCACCATCGTGACGAAAACGGCAGCCATTTTCATCCCCATGGAGAACCCTTGCTTGCTTAGCGCATCGACACTGGATGCATTGGACACGTTCGTGGACGATTCGACGATGATGGCCCTCAGCACGTTTTGCAGCGGTAATTGTTCCGCTTTGCGCAGGAAGATCATCGCGTCATACCAACCGTTCCAAATGCCAACGCCATAGAACAACGTAATCGTGGCCATAATCGGTGCGGCGAGCGGAAGAACGACAGATAACAGGATTCTCCATTCACCGGCCCCATCCAATCGGGCCGATTCCATCAGCGATTCCGGCAGACCCTGGAAGTAATTCATCATTAAAATCATATTGAAGGCACTGAATGATCCAGCGAAAATGACGGACCAGAGCGTCCCGGTTAAATGCATGGATTTCATAATCAAATAGAGCGGAACAATCCCGCCGTTAAAAATCATGGTGAACAGGACAAGGAAGAAAAAGAATTTCTTGCCTGGAAATTTGTTCTTACTTAACGCGTAAGCCATTGTGCTTGTCAGGAATAAGCTTAGCGGAAGTCCTGCAAGTAGAAGCTTCCCGGTATTAAGGTAACCCGTCAGGATCGTTCCGTTATCGAACAGCGCCTTATAAGAATCAAGAGTCGGATGCTTCGGGAACATCATAAACGGATTGTCCGCGTATTCCTTCTGCGAAGCAAAGGAGATCATGATGACGTTCCAGAACGGAATAATGACCATTAGAGCCATGACCAGCAGGAATACAAATATAAAGTAATCGAGAGCTGTCATTTTTCCGACCCGGTATTTGGATCTTTTAGCAGCAACGTTGCTCATCGTTTTTTCTCATCTCCTTTCTTATCGCACCAGACCGTCTCCGCCCATCATCTTGGACACTCTGTCAGCTAATACCAGCAGAATCATATTGACGAGGGAACGGAACAGGCTGACCGCCGTCGAGAAAGAGAAGTCGGTCGCGGACTGGAAGGTCACCCGGTAGATGTAGACATCGAGTACCTCCGACACATTTTTGGTCGCTGCATTCGCCAAGTTGAAGATCTGATCAAAGCCCGAGGACATCAGGCCGCCGACCGCCAGAATGAACATGATCATGATGGTTGGCATTATGTTCGGCAGTGTAATTTTGAACATTTGCTGCATACGCGAAGCTCCATCAATCTGTGCCGACTCGTACTGATCCTGATCAATACCGGATATAGCCGCCAGATAAATGATGGCGCCCCAGCCGGTCGATTTCCATATGTCCGTTAGAATCAGCATCGGCAGGAACATTTTCTCCGAGCCAAGGAAGTTGATTGTCGGCAGACCCAGAAGCGACAGCCCGCTGTTCACAAGTCCGTCATAGGATAGTACATTGATCACGACCCCGGATACGATAATCCAGGACAAAAACTGCGGGAACGTAAATACAGTTTGAAACAGCTTCTTCGAGCGTTTCATCCGCAGTTCATTGAGAAGCAGCGCTAGCAGAATGGGGAACGGAAACTGGATAACAAGCTTGATAATATTCAGATAAAGCGTTCTCCAGACGGCATTCGTAAATGAGGGGTCGCGGAATACATACGTAAAATTTTCCAAACCGACCCAGGGGCTTCCCCAAATCCCCATATTGGCCTTGTAATGCTTAAATGCAAGCGACAGACCGCCCATTGGCAAATAGGCGAACAGGATCAGCCAGATCAGGCCGGGGATGAGCAGTGTATACGTCATCCGGTTCTTCCAGATTTCCGTCAGCAGGCTCCCGGTTTTGAAACGTCCCTTTGTATTTGCGTTGGGCTCTAAGGCTGCGGGTTTCAAATGGCATCTCCTCACTATTCTTAGTTCTCTTAGTTCTTATCGTTAAACAGAAAGTCAAACGTTGTCTTTAAATGCTCTTCCCAAAAACGCCAGTCGTGGGTTCCGGGCCCTTCCACGTATTTGAACGTAAACGGAGTTCCTTCCATGTATCCGGCAAACTCGCGATTCATATCCACGAAAGGATCTTCGGAACCGCAACAGCAGAGCACGTCCGGCAGCTTGCCGCCCTCCTGAATTCGTTTCTTGGAAAGCTCATACAGATCTTGATCCGGCTTCACCTGAAGCTCCGGTCCAAATACCGCCTGCATTTCACTAACCATGCCAGGTATCATGTCCGGATCCGCAAGTCGCTTACGAATATCGGTAACTCCGGAAAGGGATGCGGCTTTGGAGTATCGCTCCGGGTAAGTTAAAGCGCATTTTAGTGCGCCATAGCCTCCCATGGACAAACCGGCTACGAACGTTTTCTCCGGGTCGGTACTTATATGCAGCAGGCGTTCACAAAACTCAGGCAACTCCTGGGTGATGTAATAAAAGTAATCCAAACCATACGCCATATCCGTATAGTAGCTGCGATTCGCTTCCGGCATAATGACGGTACAGCTGTACTCCGCCGCATACCGTTCCACCGTGGTAAGCCGCTGCCAAGTGCTGGCATTATCTCCCGCGCCGTGCAGCAAATAAAGCGTGCTCATGGCTCGTTTTCCGATATCGTCGGGCAAAACCACGTGGATGTTGGTCGACATCCGCAACGTAGGCGATCCGGTATCTATCGTAATATGCGCCATTTGTAACCCCTTTCATTGGTCAGCCCGATGGCTCTCTTCTTTTTTCCGCCAGATGTCCGTAAGTCTTGCTTTAAAATAATCAACGTTTGTCGAACTGCTGACGTACTCATATGTCTTGGTTGATAATATATTCACCTCGATTTTCTCAGGGAGGAGTGTTCGGCATCGGGACTATATGATTATCGTTTTGAACACCCTTGGGAATTGAAAGCGATTTTTTCGAATCGTTTCGATTACATCATAAGTCCGATATTCAAACCTGTCAACTATCTTTTTTCAAAATATTAATCTTCGCAAACAAAATAAATTTTCCGCAAAAACCCTATTACACTGGGAAAATTCAGCATTATTTATATTATTGGAAAGCGATTTCAGCAATATATTGACAAATATGCGTCATCTATAATAATCTCTACGTTAAGAGATAAAAATCAAAACGTTTCAATAAATTTCATAGAGTTTTGATAACTTTCAAATAAACAGGAGTAGCCCTGAAGAGAGAAGGTTTAATTATGACTTTTTCTTTAACCGAATTCGTTGAACGAATTGCAAGCCTGAGTCTTAATGTTCTTTCCGTTCGTGTACTCCAGCAAGGCCGTTTAATCGGCGAGTGGGATGCCGACCAAGACGTCCGCAGACAGCAGCACTCGATCAGCAAGTCCTTTACCTGTATGGCAGCCATACTTGCGATTACCGAAGGAAAACTCCATCTCGGTACGAAGCTTGAGGATTTGTTTCCGGAGTATGCAGGACTGGCTCCCAAATCACCCTTACCGCCGGAAAAGCTTACCCTTTTTGATCTGCTCCGGATGTCATCCGGTCATGATTCACCACCATTGTGGGCCGAGGAGCGGTCTTCTTTGCAGGAAAAGGACTGGGTGAAATACTATATGTCCCTGCCGCTGGACAGGTTTCCGGGTGATACCTTTACGTACAGCAGTGGAGATACGTTCATCGTTTCCGCGATGATACAGGCGGCCGTGGGTCAAACGGTGCGGGATTATTTAGCCCCACGGCTGTTTGAGCCGCTAGGCATCGGGGATGTCCAGTGGGACGCCTCGCCGCTCGGAATAACATTAGGCTGTGCAGGACTCTGGATCAGCAACGAGGAACTGAGCCGGTTCGGCCAACTATTGCTGCAGAAGGGCAACTGGCAGGGAACGCAGCTCATCCCCGCAGAGTGGATCGAACTTGTCACCCGGAAGCACATTGATACAACGGGTGGCGGGGACTGGAGCGAGGGATACGGCTGCCAATTCTGGATGTGCTCCCATGAAGCCTATCGAGCCGACGGGGCCCATGGGCAGTTCTGTGTAATTCTCCCGAAGAAGGAATCCGTTATCGCCATAAACAGTGAGGAGGACAATCTGCAGGCCATTTTGGATGCCGTTTGGGCGGACATCTATCCTCAGCTGTAAAATGACAGAACCATCCGTGGCCAATAAGACAGTCCGGATGGTTCTTTTGTTGCAATTAGCAATTTTTATGGAGCTTTACATCAGCAACGATCGGATAATGGTCCGAAGGAAGCTTACCCTTTCGGTGATCAGCAATAACCCCGTAATTTAACACATGCACTCCACTCGTCACAAAAATAAAATCGATGGCGCTGTCAAACTCAATGCCGTGCTGCTCCCGGGAAGGAGCATAAGGAGGAAACGTACGCGCAGCCACCTCGGCGCTATCGAAGCCTTGGAACGTAAACTCAGGCCCAAAATGCTTGTAGTCGCAGGCGATGCTTGCATCGAGAAGAAGCGGCTGATGCTCGCCCTCCTCTTGTCTTATCAGTATCCGGTAAGGCTCGGAATCGCTTGTCATATTGAAATCCCCGGTCAGCAGTGCATTTTCTTCCTTCGCAATCTCCCGAATCCGTCGCTTGATCAGATGAGCGCTTTGCTCTACCGCCACCACGCCGATATGATCGAAATGCGTGTTGAAGTGGGTGAACACTTCTCCGGTGTATGTATCCTTAAACCGTCCCCATGTCACAATTCTGGCACAGCCGGCGTCCCAGCCGAGTTTACCCGGCTTTTCAGGCTCTTCAGATAGCCAGAACTGACCGTGTTCCAGTAGCGTTAGTCTCTTTTTCAAGTAAAAAATACAGCAAAACTCGCCTGCCTTATCTCCGTCATCCCTTGCGGTTCCTATCCAGCCGTATTCCGGCAGACGCTGCTGCAAATCATCCAGTTGATTGAACAGCACCTCCTGCATCCCAACCAAATCGGCCCGGTGGAAGCGGATGACGCCTGCTACCATATCCCTGCGGCTGCTCCATATATTTTCGCCTTCACGGTCATAGTCGTTCTTAATGTTGTAGGACATGCAGCGAAGTTCAAATTCCGGCTTCGGCTCTAACTTGCTCATCTGCAGCACTCCGTTTCAGTTTAGTTTAATTGCACAGCTATTCTATCATAAATTGGCGGAAATGCTAGGCAGAAAGGGTAGATGGATGGTGCGAATGGTGTGGGATGATGCGGGTTTCTGGGCGATTTCTCGAATGGCAGGCATGATTTGCTGAAGTAAAAATTGCGGCTTGGCAGCTCGCTCCCTTTTTAAGAAGATACTGAGTATTATGCAAAACGTATTAAATTGTGGCTTGATCAGCACTAGACTAATCTTCAAATGTACCGTTAATGTACCGTTAATGTACCGCCAGAGTACTGCTAATGTACACCATTCTGCCGTCCCTAGATACACTCAATGGAATAAATGTATTTAGTACACTTAAATTCAATTTATATCCTTTTACTAGGAATTTAGTTGTAAAAAGTACAGTTAAAGGGAACGTATTAACCTATGTTTAGAAAATTACCCCATTTTAGATGCAGGTTTTGCAGTTAAATTTGAAAAATCGGCGACTTATCCGAAAATAGCTGCACTTTTTACACTTACTTCGCCCCGGGTCTTTAGAATTTACACTCGCAACAGGTGGATATTTCGAAATCGAATGTTTCTTCCCCAGACTAGACGTCTCAATAAAAAACGCGAGCTACAAAGGAAGTTTCCCCCCACTGCACTCGCGCTCTCCTATTCCTTTGTTTAAGCAAACTTAAGCTCATATATCGCACCTAAAGTGCAAGTCCACCTGCACAAGCCCCGCTCTGCCTTACGATGTAAGCTTATCGATCAGACTGCGCAGCGCCGCTCCCCGGTGACTGACTGCCTGCTTCTCCTCTAAGCTTAGCTCCGCAAACGTCTTCTCGTACGCCGGCAAATAAAACAGTGGGTCGTACCCAAATCCGCCGCCTCCGGCCGGGTCGGAGGTGATCCTGCCCTCTGCCTCGCCGGTTGCCTCCACAAACTCCCCGCTGGCCGGATCATACAGCGCCAGATGGCACACGAACCGAGCCGTACTGAGCAGCGGCTGCTCCGTGTCTTCGCCGAGCTGCAGCTGCTCAAGTTCAGCCAGCAGCTTCCGGTTGTTGTCCTCGTCGGAGGCTGCCTCGCCAGCATAACGGGCGGAGTAAACTCCGGGCGCTCCATCCAGCTTGTCTACGCACAACCCCGAATCGTCGGCCAACACGGGATGGCCGAGCGCATCGCCGGTCGTTTTAGCTTTTTTACGCGCATTCGCAGCAAAGGTATCTCCATCCTCCACGATTTCAGGCAAGCCATCATAATCGGACAGACTTTTCACCTGTTTGTTCAACGGGGCCAGAGCATGCGCAAATTCGCGTACCTTCCCTGGGTTCCGGGTTGCAATCACAATAACAGATGATTCCATCTTGTTCACAGCGTCTCCTCCGACTGTTTGCTGCCAATCAGTAGAGCTACCGGCCCTAATGCTTCACGCTGCTGCTCAATCATTTCCCGAATGCCTTTCTCGGCAAGGGCCAGCATACGGTCCAAATCCTCCCGAGAGAACGGATTCTCCTCACCAGTCCCTTGTATTTCAACAAATTGGCCGCGGCCGGTCATAACGACATTCATATCGACCATCGCTTTGGAATCCTCTTCGTAATTCAAATCAAGGAGCGTATCCTGACCAACGATACCTACGCTGACGGACGCCAAGTAATCGGTTATCGGAAATACAGGGAGAGAATGCTTCTGAGCGATTTTGTGCATCGCAAGAGCCATCGCAACAAACGCCCCCGTAATCGATGTTGTCCGTGTGCCTCCATCGGCTTGAAGCACGTCGCAGTCGATCGTAACAGATCGTTCGCCAAGGGCGTGCAAATCCACTACAGATCGAAGCGAACGACCGATCAGACGCTGAATCTCCATCGTCCGGCCGCTGAGTTTGCCTCTTGCCGATTCGCGCTGGTTGCGAGTTTGCGTAGCTCGCGGAAGCATGGAATATTCCGCGGTCACCCAGCCTTTCCCCTGACCTTTCATGAACATCGGAACTTTCTCTTCCACAGTCGCCGTACACATTACTTTCGTATCGCCGACTTCAATATACACAGAGCCTTCCGCATATTTATTAATGTTTACCGTCAAATTCATCGGCCGCCGCTCATTGGCTTCACGTCCGTTAATTCTCATGTTTCATTGCCTCCTACGTTTTCATGCTGTCAGTATGCTTTCCCTATTCTACCAAAGTGTGGGCATAAAAGCATCATTCCATTCGTGCTTCGAATAGCCTAAGCATGCTAAGGATAGCTGCGGACGAACAAGTCATTAAGCCAGGGCGGTATTCATTTCGACTATAAGCGAAGGCAAATTAAAGCGGGATCTCATTGATCGTGTCAGGCCGCATGACCGGTTCGCTGTATTTTTTGTTATCCATGCCAACTACGTCTTTTTGTCCGTTCACCCAGATCCGAACCTTGCTTTTGTCTGCGTTACCTGTCACCGTGAGTACAAGCGATTGCATCATTTGCGCCGGCAGCTTCTCGCCGGCCTCAAACATATCGTCCTCCAGTGCAATTGTGACGACGCCGTCCTTGGATAATTCAACGCTGTCCAGCTTAGTATTGTCCGTAACGACCCGCTCGAGGCCCTCATTTTGCTCCGGTCCCTCCATCAGCTCATTCAAGGCGGATTTGACGGGATCCTCACCGGCAGGTGCAAAACGTGTAACCGGAACAAAATACTGCACCCCGCTAGGTGTAGACGCCGAGAAATAAACAATCACCGGAGTCGTTTGCGACAAATTCGTGCCTTCGCGAAGCTCGAGGTTAATGCCGAAACTGCGGCTGAGCGGCCGGTCAAGCGGCGTACCGTTTACCGGCATTTCGTTTAGCTTTTCCCCGTCGACCCATAGCTGAACCTTTTCCACCTCGGCAGATCCTGTCAGCGTCCAGGTTAAGGCTTCCAGTATTTTTCTTTCATCCTCTGCAGAGTAATCTTTAAACGATTTACCAAACTCTACAATCGCAAGCTTCTCGTCCTTCTTGATGGTCACGGCCTTTATTTCGCTGCCCCTAGGCAGTACGCCGGTAAACCCTGCTGGAAGAAGCCCGGTATAGGGACCATCCTTGACCAATGTCTCCAGCATTCGGTTTAATTTTGTTGCGGCATCACCGATCGGCAAATGAATTGCAACAGGGGCAAGCAAACCATGCTCGTTCTGTAAATAAACGGTGGATAGCGTCTTCTCGGTGGAGATGCTTGTCTGCTTTACGTGATCCTGCCCATCAAATCCTTGCAGCATTTGCGTCTCAATATCCGCCGGAGGCGGGTCAACCGGTGCGGAAGAACCTGTCCCAAACATATTGCAGCCCGACAACAGCAGCGGCAGCGCTAACGCCCCGACCGCAGCGGTGTTTTGTATCCGTCGGTTCCATCTCATCTCTTATGAATCCCTCCCTAACATTTTTCTAAAGTTTGTATTACTATATATACGAGCCCTTTTTGCGAAAAATACTATTATTTTTCAAAGGAAGTGGACAAACTGCTTCATATCTATGCCGACATGATAAAATAGCGAGGGGTAGGATGTATGGGGATGGAACAACCGAAGACAAAAGCACCTTACAGTTTAAACAGTAAAAAAGTAGCCGATGCTACGAAAGATTGGCTACATAAACGCGGTGTCACCACCGAGCAAATCGCCGAGCTTGTTTTGTTTTTACAGCAAAAATATTATCCTAATCTGACGATGGAAGAGTGTATACATAATGTGGAGCAGGTGCTTTGCAAAAGAGAGGTGCAAAATGCCGTATTAACCGGCATCCAGCTCGACATTCTTGCAGAGCAAGGGTTACTCATCCCCGAGCTGCAGGGCATGATTGCCAATGACGAAGGATTGTATGGGGTCGACGAAATATTGGCCTTTTCGATCGTTAACGTATATGGAAGTATCGGCTTTACGAATTACGGATACATCGATAAATTAAAGCCAGGGATTCTCGAACAGTTGAACGATAAGAGCCTGGGGCCATGCAATACGTTCCTGGACGATATCGTAGGGGCGGTCGCCGCTTCTGCAAGCAGCCGGATCGCACACCGCAAGCAAGCGGAACGGGAGAGAGAACGGGGCGAGGAGACGCTTGACGCCGAGCGTTAAAAACTGAGTTCAAGCAGATTTTAACTGGCAAATAGTTAGTTCGATTTAAAAGCGCGGGAGAAGGGATTTTCACCCTATCACTCGCGCTTTTGCTGTTCATTCAAAAATTACAACTTGTCCGTCCAGGTTCTGCTTAGCTCGTCCTTGCCGGACCAGTTCAAGCAAATGGGCCAACGTCTCCGCCATAGCGAACCTCATCTGATGAATGCCCAGGTCCGTTCCAAATAAAGCGGCACAAACGTCGAAGCCAGTCCGAGGCCGCTCCCGCAGCAGGCTCTCGATCCGCAGCAGACGCTCCTCATGATGCTGCAGCAACAAACGCACTCGTTCTCCAAAATAGGTAAAGGCGTTGCGGTGCCCCGGAAATGCGAGATCCACCTCATATTTTTCCAGCTTACCTAACGCCTCGATAAAGCTCTTTAACGGCTGCGGATCGCTATCCGGCAAATAGCTGATATTCGGTGAGATTTGCGGGAGCACCGCATCTCCGCACAGCATCCAGCGGCGGACGGGATCATAAAACGACAGATGCCCCGGGGCATGTCCACCGCTTTCAATCGCCTGCCAGCTTCGCCCTCCCAGCAACAGCTGATCTCCATCGTTCACATAGGTTACCTGGGGCGCCGGTGAAACCTGAGGGAAGAAGCTGTTCATATGGGGCGGAAGCTGGTCCGTCCATACACTAGGCATTCCGTGCAGCCGAAACAGATCGGGCAGCGCCTCGTTCATGATGCTACGGGGTCCCCACATTAAATTCGCTTCCTCGAAGGCGCGCCGAGACATGAATACCTTCGCACCGGTCAATGATTGCAAAAATCCAGCAAGGCCATAATGGTCAGGATGGTGATGGGTGACAATGATGCTAGAAATGTCCTTAGGCCCTATACCCAGCACATGCCAAGCCTTCCGCCACTCTTCCTCCGTATCCGCCGTCCGGGGACCGGGATCAACCACAGTGATCCCTTCCTCGCCCCTCAGCACATAGCTATTCACCCACTTGAGCGGAGGAGCCATGGATATCGGAACAGATGCAATTCCTTCAGTAGTCCATCGATCCAAGTTCAGCTCGGTCATGGGCGCAGTCCCACCATAATCATGCGAGGTGATGTATCCGGATCATAGCTTTCTTCATCGTAAGCTCCGTGCACCTTCTCAAGAACCAGACCAGCCCTCTCCAGCATAACGGCAAAGTCATCCTTGGAATAGAGCTTGATCCGCTCCATGTAACGTCGCGGCTGATTTGTAGTACCATCCAAATCGCTATCTGCTTTTGAAATATCAATCGTCTTTTTCACATAACCATTCTCGATGCAGCGATGCTCGGAAATAAGCTGTCCCTCATCCACCCTTTCTGAATGGGGGACTAGATGAGCTGCCGTGTACGCTGGGTTCAGAAAATCGATGATAAACCGTCCCCCCGGCTTCAGCATTCTTGCGATTTCCTGGAGCACCTGAATATGCTCCTCATCGGTTTCAAAATAGCCAAATGAGGTAAACAAATTGACGACCGCATCAAACCCGCCCGCGAGCGGCAGCTTGCGCATATCCGCCTTGTACCACTTTACGTGACCGGCGGTGTCATTCCCCTTTGCTTCACGTAGCAGCACATCCGATAAATCAACTCCGGTAACGGTATAGCCCGCCTCAACTAGAGCCATGGAATGTCGCCCCATTCCGCAGCATAAATCCAAAACTTTCGCGCCTTTAGGCAAACCGAGCCAAGCAATCATTTTCTGAACTTCATGCTTGGCCCCCTGAAAATCACGATGTTTGTACACCAGCAAGTAATCCTCTCCGAAACTAAGCTCATACCATTCCGACATCGTTCTTTTCCTCCTATAGCAACCCGATGAAATTTACGGTTTATATAATCTATTTTTTTCTAATTGTACCCTCTCGTTCCGGTAAACTCAAAACTTAAATCCCATTTGTGCTTCCTTGAACATAGCCGAAACCGCCAGGAATGGCAGCGGAAAAACCGCCTGACGGCGTCCTTTGAATTACTCTTCCCTAGCTTCCTCTATTTACTGTTGCGGCATAAATTCACACCACTAAATGCATTTAGTACAACTATTTTCGGGCAAATTGCGGATTTCTGGATTTTAACTGCAAAACCTACAATTAAAATGGGCCAAACCGGGCCAAATGGGCGATTCCCCCCGTTTTACGGCCGGGCCCCCGAATATTGGACACTTTAGGATCAAACCTAAGTTAGACGCAGTTATACGGCAATTTTAAATGCGTTTACTTCGTTTCTCTCCAACTTTGCTGCAAACTCGGCAGGGGAGTAGCCATATAAACTCATGTGAATTCGGCGGTTATTGTAGAAGTCCATGAATCGGTCA
>NZ_JBHTLM010000020.1:0-90035 GCF_042678945.1 Paenibacillus puldeungensis
ATGTTTGATAATGAAGTAGACTTTTTCATGAGGCCGCCTCGTTTCGGATGGTTTGTAGGGGTACAAACACTTTACCGAATGTGGGGCCTTTTTGCTACCCTTTTTTTGGTAAATCAACAGACGTACATTTTATACAGTTACTTATAGCCACCTTGAAGGTTAGGAAAAAGTAAATGCAAAAAGTGCATTTAAATGGGTTAGATAAGCCGATAGATACGAGATTGGCTGATATTAAATGTATTTTTTACAACTATTACGGAAAATTCGGGCAAAATGTGGAAAATAAATGCACTTTATGCATCTACATGTCGCTTCAGATAAAAACATACTGTTCTGATGAGAAAATACTTCAAAACAAACGACCGACTAGAAGGAATACACGATTATAGCCCCTCCAACTCCGCTGCAGCAAGCCCCTGCTTTCGGTACGCTTGCGGGCTGACCCCATATTTTTTCTTAAACGCTTTGCTAAAGTAATAGATATCGGCAAAACCGGATTGCTCCGCTACCTCCTTTATGAGCAGTGAAGGCTTTCGCAGCAATTCGCAAGCTTTAGTGAGCCGGATCCGGTTCATTTCCTCGACGATGGTGCGCCCCGTCTTTTGCTTGTACACGCGGGATAGATGGCCGTAGCTCATATGCATAGAGGCGGCGAGCTCCTCCACGTTAAGCTGTTCTCCCTGAAAATCCTCCAGGTAAATCTCAACCTTACGGACCAGAGCGTCCGTAGCCCCTGCGGATTTGGCAGCGGAAGGATGGTGGGAGGCGCGAACAGATGCCAATATTTCTAAAAATTGCACCAGCAGAAGCTGCAAATACAGTGTGGAACATCCGGCGCCGGCCTCTTCAAACAAACGCAGCAATAGGGGCTGAATCCCGTAATGATCGTGGTGCGCTCCGGGCGGCCAATCTTTGAGAAGACTTAGTCTATGAAATAGCGAGCTCGCTGCTTGCTCACCATCGGCATCAGACGAAGGCCGAAGCTCTCCATCATCCATACTCGCTCCGTCCGTTTGTTCCACGCTAGGACTGAACCTCCATCGCAAACAAACCCCTTCGAGCGGATTTTCCTTGAAGTACACGTGCGAATGGGTCATTCCCGGCGGAATGAGGAAGAACTCTCCTTTACGGATCATGATATCCTTATCCATAAATCTTGTCTGAATCTGACCAGATAGGACGTAATTAAACTCATACCAGGTATGAGCGTGCGGAGGGCATTTTCCCGAGCTTCCGGTTTGTTCAATTACGATGTCAACCCAATCAATGACGGCGTCGTTGATTCGAATTTCGCTGCATAACCCGTTTAGCACGGTAGATAGCTCATTTTTCCACTTCTTTAAGTCCATCGGTTCGCTCTCCTTTTTAGGCTCTTGCACCATCATATCATAATAGGACAAAAAGAGATGAGGATAAGTAATTTACTTCAAACGGCTAAAAACGCAAAATGAGGGTGAATGAATTAACGCAACCGGGGAGGAACTAAAGGATGTTTTGGACGAAAGAAAAATTAGAAGCCCGAATTCGGGACCTTGAAGCTTATCGCTACCGTGAGGCAATGCCGATTCCGGCATTTCGCTCGCAGGTGGATGAAGAAGGACGGATCGGCACCAAACCGCCAAAGGAAGGAAAATGGTCATGCACACAGTTGAATGATCGCTGGGAAGGCCGCGACTTGTATTTGTGGCTTGAAGCAGGCGTCAATATTCCGGAGGCTTGGAAAGATCGCCGAATTGTGGGCTTGTTCGATTTTGGAAAAACCGGGGGAGGCAACAACTCGGGTTTTGAATCGCTGCTTTATGTAAATGGTAAGCCCTTTCAAGGCGTCGACCAGAACCATCAGGAAGTATTTTTGCCCCAGGAAACCGCCGGAACGGAAGTACTGCTGCAATTTCGGCTCTGGTCCGGTTTAGAAGGCGGGGGCAGACCGCAAATTCAGGAGCACCGGGTTTATCGTGCGGAAATCGCCTGGTTGGATGAAGCTGTTGACAGTTTGTACTATACAGCGCGCGCGGCAATGCAAACCGTACATGTTTTGCCGGAAGAGTCGCCGGAACGTGTGGAACTGCTTAAAGGACTTGATCGTGCATTTATGCAGATCGATTGGTCCATGCCGGGCTCGGAGTCGTTTTACTCCTCGGTGTACGAGGCCGAAGCAAGTCTGACCGATGCCGTAGCTGCGATGAAAAAAACTTCCCCGGTGACGGTTCACTGCATCGGCCACACTCATATCGATGTAGCCTGGCTGTGGCGGCTGAAGCATACGCGGGAAAAGGCGGCACGCTCCTTCAGTACGGTCCTCCGCTTAATGGAGCTGTTTCCGGAGTACGTATTTTTGCAAACCCAACCTCAGCTTTATGAATATATCAAGAAGGATTATCCTGAAATTTATGCCCAAATCAAAGAGCGCGTGAAGGAAGGACGCTGGGAAGCGGCCGGGGGCATGTGGCTGGAGGCGGACTGCAATTTGACCAGCGGGGAATCGTTGGTGCGGCAGCTCCTTTATGGCACCCGCTTGTTCCGTGAGGAGTTCGGCAGAGAATGCACCTATTTGTGGCTGCCTGACGTATTCGGCTACAGTTGGGCGCTGCCGCAAATTTTGCGCAAATCGGGCATCGACACGTTTATGACGACCAAAATCAGCTGGAACCAATACAACCGGATGCCGCACGATACGTTCTGGTGGCGGGGCATTGACGGCAGCGAGGTGCTGACGCATTTCATCACGACGCCGCAGGACAGCAATTCCTGGTTGTATACCTACAACGGGCAGGTGGAAGCGTTCAGCGTAAAGGGAATCTGGGATACCTACATGGATAAGGAGATCAACAAGGATTTGCTTCTGTCCTACGGTTATGGAGACGGTGGCGGCGGCGTCAACCGGGAGCAACTGGAGCTGCGGCGGAGACTGGACGAAATGCCAGGTCTTCCTCAGGTCGTCACCGGACGGGCGGACGATTATTTTGCCAAGCTGCAGGAAACGGTGAAGAGCACGGATCGCTATGTCCACACTTGGGACGGTGAGCTATACCTGGAGTATCATCGCGGAACATATACAAGCCAGGCGCACAATAAAAAAATGAATCGCAAACTGGAGCTTCTGTCACGGGATGCTGAGTGGCTGCTGAGCTTACAGGGTCTGCTGAACGGAAGCTGGGCCGGTTATCCGAAGGCCAAGCTCGACGAAAGCTGGAAAACGATCCTGCGCAATCAGTTCCATGATATTATTCCGGGCTCGTCGATTTCAGAGGTTTATCAGGATTCCCGGGTGGAATACGAGGAAGCCGAAGGACTGCTGCAGGAGTGCCGGTCTGATGCGTTAAATGCCCTGACCACCGATGCGGAAGGCGCCTATACGGTTTGGAATCCTTCGCCATGGAGCTATAGCGGCCTCGTTGCCGTGGCGGACAAACATAAGGATGTATGCTGGAGCGATGCGGACGGCAATCTGCTCGTATCCGAATTTGACGGAAATCAGCACTTTGTGCGGGTTGAAAATGTTCCGCCGTTCGGGTTTAAGGCACTGCGCCGTGTTCACGAAGCTCATGCTAATGAGCAGCGGACAGCTCTCAAATCGGAATCTGTGAACGAGAGTACAGCCTTTACCGTGCAAACAAACGGAATCCAAACACCGTACTATAAGCTGGAATGGAATGAGAACGGTCAGCTTACCTCCATCTTCGATATTGCCGCCGGGCGCGAGGTGCTTGCTGCCGGGGCACGCGGGAACGTGCTTCAAGTATTTGAGGATAAGCCAAAAATGTTCGACGCGTGGGATATCGATATTTACTACCAGGAAAAAATGCGTGAAATTGCTGAGCTTACAGATTGCAAGGTCCAAACCGGTGAACTGCGCTCCGTCGTTTCCTTCACCTGGAAATATTTGAACTCGGTCGTTCGCCAGCAGATGATCGTTTATGCGGACAGCCGTCGGATCGATTTCCAAACGGAAGTGGACTGGCAGGAACGCCAGCAGCTGCTGAAAGTCGCTTTTCCGGTCAGCATCCGGGCCACGGAAGCCACCTACGACATTCAGTTTGGCAATGTGAAGCGTCCGACGCATTGGAATACCTCATGGGATCTGGCACGCTTCGAAACGGTAGGGCATGAGTGGGTCGATCTATCGGAGCATGGCTATGGCGTCAGTCTGTTGAACGATTGCAAATATGGGCATGACATTAAAGATAACGTCATCCGTCTATCTTTGCTCAAGTCGGCAACGTACCCTGACCCTGAAGCGGATCGCGGAACGCACTCCTTCACTTACTCCCTGTTCCCGCATGAGGGATCATGGGCCGAGGGAGGAACCGTACAGGCAGCTTCGCTGCTCAATTTGCCGGTTTACGCCACTAGCGGCATGGCGACCGCCCCATCCTTCTCCTTGCTAAGAGCTGTCGGTAGTAGCGATGTCGTTATCGACACCATCAAAAAAGCGGAGGATGATGACAGCATCATCGTTCGCTTCCACGAGTACAAAGGGGGACGGGGCACCGTTTCCTTGGAAAGCGACCTAAACTTTGCAGCTTGGCAGGAAACCGATTTGCTAGAGCGTCCGGTTGGAGAACTGAACCAAGGTCAGGCCACGCTTGACGTCTCGCCATATGAGATTAAAACGATTCGTTTACTCCTGCAAAAAAAAGCTGTCAATTGACATCTTCGGCAAGGATAGGTACAGTTATAGTGAAATAAATTGAATAGGAAATCCACTAGGGGCGCCGTGAACGGCTGAGACAAGAGATATCTTGGACCCTTTGAACCTGATCTAGTTCATACTAGCGTAGGAAAGTGGAGTCGGCCCCGATGATGGTTTACAAGTTCGCACGTTTATTCGTGATAACCTAAGTCGTATTAAACCTAAGCCGCTCCCCTACGGAGCGGCTTTTTTGCGCTGCTCTGCAGGTTCCCCTAGGTGTCATTTCCGGATGAATAATTTTGGAGGTGGAGAAGGGTGAGCTTTTCAAAAGAGCTTCGCCGGCAGGCGGACGATATTTTTCAGGCGATTTATGGACACCCGTTTGTCAGAGGGATCGCTGCAGGTGACCTGCAAAAGGAACAGCTAATTCATTACGTGAAACAGGATTTTGAGTACTTAAATGCGTTCGCGAGAATTTACGGGATTGCCGTATCCAAATGCGTAAGCCGCGAGGAGATGGCGATTTTTAGCGAGCAGATTTCTTTTATTCTTCATAGCGAAATTCATCCGCATCAAAATTTTTGCACGGTCGCGGGAGTGACTTACGAGGAATTACAGGGTTATCCCCTCTCACCAACGGCCCACCATTATACCCGGCACATGCTGACGGTTGCCTATGAAGGCAGTCTCGGAGAAATCCTGGCTGTGCTGCTGCCTTGTCCTTGGACATATATGGAGATCGGCCAAAAACTAGCGGAGGAGGTCAACCCGGCGCCGGAGCATCCTTTCTATGACTGGATCCAGTTCTACAAATTCCAGATGACAGACTTGACCGAAAAGTTCTGCAATATGCTGGATGAATGGGCTGAGCAAGCGCCTGAGGCGGATAAGCGGAAGGCGGCGGAGCATTTTCTAGTAAGCTGCCAGATGGAATATTTGTTCTGGGATATGGCTTATAAGCTGGAGAACTGGCCGGTGCCGGCTCAGGTGAAATAAAGGATGTTATTGTGGCTGATATGAATGAATTGATACCTTACCAATCCTTTTATTGAAAGAGGCTGAGAACGATGAGTTTGCAGGAAAAAGAACTTTCCGATCTTCTAACCAGAGTACAGCAAAAGAAACCGCTCGTTCACAATATGACGAACGTCGTGGTTACGAATTTCACGGCCAACGGCCTGTATGCGCTTGGCGCTTCTCCAGTCATGGCTTATGCCCCCGAGGAAGTGGCGGATATGGCGAAAATCGCCGGTGCGCTCGTCTTGAACATTGGGACGCTCACAAAAGAGTTGATCGACGCGATGATTCTTGCCGCTTCTTCAGCAAATGCTCATGGCGTTCCGGTGCTGCTCGACCCGGTGGGGACGGGAGCGACGAGCTTCCGCACAGAATCCGCGCTGCGGATTTTACGCGAGGTGAAGGTGTCGCTGGTGCGGGGCAACGCGGCGGAAATCGCCCATCTCGTAGGCGAAAGCCGTGAGATCAAGGGCGTGGACGCCGGCGACAGCACCGGCGACGGGAACGCCGACCTCGCGGTGCGGGCGGCGCGCAAGCTGAACACGGTCGTGGCCATCACCGGCCGTGAGGATGTGATCACCGACGGGCAGCTGTGCCGGGTCGTCAGCGGCGGGGACGCCTTGCTGACGCAGGTGACCGGTACGGGCTGCCTACTCACGTCGGTGCTTGGTGCATTTGCCGCGGTGGAGTCGGATTTGCTGCTGGCCGGCACCGCCGGGCTGGCCTTTTATGCCTCCGCCGCCTCCCGCGCCGCGGAGCGAGCTGGAGCTGCCGGTCCGGGCAGCTTCCAGATCGCTTTTCTGGATGAGCTGGCGAAGCTTCATCCGCATTCGCTGAAGGGACAGGCCGCAGTACGGGAGATTCAGGCAACCGGCGCTGGAGGGTGGTGGCTCGGATGAGCACGATTCCAAGGGCGCTGACAATCGCCGGTTCGGATAGCGGTGGCGGAGCCGGTATTCAGGCCGATCTCAAAACGTTTCAAGAGCTGAACGTGTATGGCATGTCTGCGATTACCGCGATTACAGTTCAGAATACGCTTGGCGTCGAAAATGTTTACCCGCTGCCGCCGAAGGCTGCGGCGGAGCAGATCGATGCGGTCGGCTCTGATCTTGGTGTCGACGCCTTGAAAACCGGGATGCTGTTCAGTGCAGAGATCATTCAGGCGGTAGCGGATCGCATCCGTGCCTTCGGCTGGACGAAGGTCGTCGTCGATCCGGTGATGATCGCCAAGGGCGGCGCCTCATTGCTTCTGCCGGAGGCGGTGCATGCCTTAAAGAAAAGCTTGCTGCCGCTGGCATATATCATAACGCCGAATATTCCGGAGGCTGAGACGCTCTCCGGGATGCATATCGGCAATATGGAGGATCGACGCAATGCGGCCAAGCGGATTTGCAGCCTCGGGGCGAAGCAAGTCGTAATCAAGGGCGGGCACGACGATAGCGGAGGGGATCGGGTCGTCGATTTACTTTATGACGGCAGCGATTTTACTGAGCTGCATGGCCAGCGAATCTTTACGAAGCATACGCATGGTACCGGCTGCACCTTCTCAGCAGCGATCACGGCCGAGCTGGCCAAGGGAGCCTCCTCTGCACAGGCGGTTCAAACCGCCAGAGACTTTATCCAGGCAGCCATTGAAAGCCATTTAGGACTGGGTCAAGGGCATGGCCCAACTAATCACTTTGCCTACCGGCGCCTGCAAGGGGGAGTTCTCTGATGAGTGGCCGGATTTCATCCTCTCGGATGCGCGGACTGCTTGAAACGTATTTGGTGATTGGAAGCCCCAATTGCAAAGCGGAGCCGATCCTGGTCTTAGAGGAAGCTATTGCTGGTGGTGTCACACTCGTCCAGTTCCGCGAGAAAGGAGAGGGTGCCTTACACGGCGAGCTAATGTTTCGGCTGGCAATGCAGCTTCACGAGGTTTGCCGAAAAGCTAATATACCTTTCATCATCAATGACGATGTAGAGCTTGCCCTACAAATTGGGGCTGACGGTGTGCATGTAGGTCAAACCGATGAAGTGGCCGACCTTGTCCGATCCCGAATCGGCAATATGATCCTGGGTGTATCTGCTTATACGGTTGTGGAGGCGGAGGCAGCGATTCATAGAGGGGCGGATTACCTAGGTGTCGGTCCGATTTTTCCAACCGCATCCAAATCCGACGCAAAAGCACCACAAGGCACCAATATCATTTGCGAAATGCGAAGAAAGGGCATCGATTTACCCCTGGTTGGCATCGGTGGAATCACCACAGATTCGGCCTGCGAAGTTATTCGCGCCGAGGCGGACGGCATCGCGGTCATTTCGGCGATTACGCAAGCAGATAATGTACGAGGTGCAGTAAAGAAACTCAAGCAAGCCGTTCGCGAAAATCGCTGACGTTCAGCAATACATTTATGGGAGAAACTGCTCTAATTGGAGGCAGGCTTTCTCCCTCTTTTTTTGACAAAATGAAGAAGCGGCTTATATTTACGGGCTTTACAGCTTGTCACTGGAGAGATTGTAGGTTTTTTTAATTCCTACTTCTATGGTATAATATGTTGGAACTTTGGCGTGAAACTTTTCCGTAGTCGATGAAATTTTTTATTTTTATTACATAATTAACCGCAACTTTTTGAATCCTGTTCGGTATTAAATGATGTAAGATTCGAACGGGAAGAAGCACATGGAAGCGCGAGGAGGATCGCACTCAAATGACGGATTCCCAAATGATTCGTGAAATTAAAGAAGGTAATACGGAGCTGTACTCGGAGTTGATGCGCAGATATCAGCGGAAAATATTGGCCTTCGTTTACCACATGTTGAAGAGCGCTCACCTGGAGCTGCTGGCTGAAGATTTATGCTCGGAAACGTTCTATAAAGCATTTCGGAGTTTGCATTCCTTTCGGGAATTGGATGCGTCTTTCTCTACCTGGTTATACACGATCGCGCGTAATACGGTGCTTAGTGAGCTTAGAAAACAGCGCAGCGGAAATGTTCCGCTCGATGAAAGCGGGTACGTTCCTTTGGCTCCTAGCGAAGTAGCTCCTGAGCAGGCTGTTCTACGC
The DNA here is from genome assembly GCF_042678945.1 of Paenibacillus puldeungensis. NCBI lineage: Bacteria > Bacillati > Bacillota > Bacilli > Caryophanales > Paenibacillaceae > Paenibacillus > Paenibacillus puldeungensis. Next base: position 8,695 of record NZ_JBHTLM010000020.1, read on the forward strand.
AGTGAGAAAGTGGGGATGGTACGCGAAGCCATCAACAATCTCCCGGAGAAACAAAGGTCTGCTCTGATTTTGCGCGAATACGATCAACTGGATTACCAGGAGATAGCGAGTATTTTGGGACAAAGCGTAAGCGCTGTGAAATCGCTGTTGTTCCGAGCGCGTAGTAGCGTAAAAAGTCAGCTTGAACCCTACTTTTATGAACCCATCTATGAGCAATATGAAGGGATGAAAAGCAGATGAATTGTCAAGAGGCCCAAGAATTGTTCGGATTGATGCGCGACCTGCCCGAACAACATCCTCAGCGTAAAATGCTGGAGTGGCACCTTTTGGGCTGCGAGTCTTGCGCGGCTGAATACCGTCAATGGGATGAAACCATGAATATGTTGCAGAACAATCCTATGGAGGTTACCGAGGAGCAGGCGGAAGCTGTAAACCGCAGGGTAATGGATCGTATTTATGCGGAATCACCTTGGCTGGCACCGGATGTAAAAGGTGGCGGCGTATCTAGACGTTTTCGGCGTCGGCTATCGATTTGGGCGGGTTGCTTCGTCATGGTATTCTTGTGCAGCTTTGTATTCCTGATTAATAGTCATTTCAATCAAAAACCAGCGGAACCCATGACCGGTGTTCTTCCGACGGTTGTAGCTGCTGCGGATTCGGACACGTCAGATGATTATAGTTTTGCACTTCCAACGGTATCACGCGGAATCGTGGAGCCTTTTGTAGCGCAAATGGGTCCAGCCTATCCGCAATATTGGATGGTTCTTTCGATGGCTGGTATGATACTTGCCCTGATTTCCTGGAAAGGTATTCGTCGTTCAAAGAGATAGCAGGTTGAGGGGGATGATTATGCTCGTCGGATTAATACGACATGGACTAACAGACTGGAATGCTGCGGGAAGAATCCAGGGGCAGAGCGATATTCCGTTAAACGAAGAGGGAAGAGCACAGGCAAGACGTCTTGCTGAGCGGCTCAAGCAAGATAACGATTACCACTGGGATTTTGTAATAACAAGCGGCCTATCAAGAGCGCAGGAGACCGGAACCATAATAGCCGAGGCATTAGATATTCCTTTATACGATCCGGATTCAAGATTAATGGAGCGTGCGTTCGGTGAGGTTGAGGGACTAACTGCGACGGAGAGAGAAACTCTTTGGGGCAAGGATTGGAACCAGCTGGAGTTAGGTCAGGAAAAGGATGAAGAAATTCGCAAAAGAGCGTTAGCCTTTATGGCGGACTTGGCGGATCAGCATCCGGAAAGCAATGTCCTCGTCGTATCGCACGGCGGCTTGCTTGCCCAGCTCTATATTGCGTTATACCACAATAAATACAACGAGCGGATTGGCAACTTATCGCTGACGATTCTTGAGAAGAAGGATAGCGAGTTTTGGAATATGCGGCTGTACAACTGTACTCGCCACTTGGAAGAAATCATAGAGGAAAGAAAGTAAACCGGCTTAGGCCGGGTTTTTTTGGGAAAAAATCGCCGTTCCATGGAATAAATGCTGTAAATCTTCCCATAATGGTATTAAAACGGCGAGGCGGTAATATATGAATCTGGCGGATATGCTCTCTTTTGCCGACATCGTACAGCTCAGTAGAATTGCAGATCATTATGGGTGCGAATGCAGCGGCCATTCGAAAAATGAACTGATCCAGTCCATTTTGCAGACGGTAAGTCGTCGAGATTTTATCGACCGACATGTCAGCGGGATGAGTATGGAAGATTTACGCTTTTTGAATACCTTGCTATTCGATGGGCGACACCAGTTCAGTTTGGAGGAGTTGGTAGCTTGCGCTGGAGCGTCCCGATTTACGCAGGATGCTAAGGAGCGGGAAAACCCGCGGGAAATGATCGCCAGATTCAGACAGCGGGGGTGGTTGTTTAACGGCTCAACCCAAAGCACACGTTACCTCTTTCAAGTGCCGGAGGATTTAAAGCTTCGTTTCCGTGAGGCGCTAGAGCATCGATTTAAGGCAGAGGTTATGTCAGCTAAGGCCGAACCGTCCATGTACCGAGAAGAACCGGAAATGCTTCCAACAGACCTGCTGATTTTTTTGGAATATGTGCAAAAGCACGAAATTCCATTGAACAGCGAAGGCGTGATGTACCGTAGAAGCCAGCTTCAGATTTTGGAGTCTCTACATGTATCGGAAGCTCTGGCTCCCAAAGGTTGGCGATTTGGCTATGGACGGCGTTTCAAAGACTACCCGAACCGGTTCGCTTTACTGTATGATTATGCCTACCATTCCCGTCTTATTCAAGAGAATAGCAGCCATCTTGAGTTAACGGAAGCTGGAAAATCTTTTTTGGCGGAGCAGCAGCGAGAACCGATGGTACATTTTGTCCGCTTTTGGTTAAGATTATATAAAGGGCCGATTCCTAACTTGCTTTCGCTAGTTTATTGGGTAGAACGCTGTTCGAAAGATTGGGTGACTGTGTCTTCGTTGTATGGAAGAGTGGAGTCGTTAATCAAACCGTTTTACTATGATTCCTCCAAATCCATTTTCGAAGAGCGTATTTTGCAGATGATGCTTCATTTAGGAATGGTTCGCATTGGGGAGGACGAGCATCAAGAACGCTATGTTCAGTCGACTCTCTTTGGTAATAAGGCAGTAGAATGGTTGCAGAAAAAGTAAACTTACATAACGGGCAAAAGAGGAACAAAACGGCAAAGCGTTGACAAAAGCTACGTAATGTTGTTACAATTTTCCCCAATTCATATCGGGGAGAGTGATGGCCGTGTTGCTAAGTTATCTAGGGAGAACACCTGCAGTAGACCCCAGTGTGTTTATTGCAGAAGGCGCCAAACTGATCGGAAACGTGACGGTTTTAAGCGAGGCCAGCATTTGGTACAATGCAGTGCTTCGCGGTGATTTAGCGGAAATTGTTATCGGTGAACGTTCCAACATTCAGGACGGCGTCATCGGTCATGTGAATACTTCTCAGCCGCTCATCGTAGAAAGTGACGTATCCGTGGGCCATGCAGCCATTATCCATGGATGCCGCATAGGTAAAGGCACATTAATCGGAATGGGGGCGATCGTCCTAAACGGCGCCGACATTGGTGAATATGCTTTAGTAGGAGCAGGTTCTTTAGTAACGGAAAATACTAAAATTCCACCCTATACTCTTTCTCTAGGTTCCCCTGCCAGAGTCGTACGCGAACTGACAGATGACGATTTACAGCGGATGAGGCTGACGACGGAAAGCTATGTGGTGAAGGGAAAAGAATATAGGATGATTTAAACCATGGTTTGGAGGTGCATCCTATGGATCAGATGAAGGTTACTTATGAAGCAATGCTCAGTTTGGCGGCGGAAATGATATGGGACGAAGCGCTTCGGAAACATCGTTCGGAGCAAATCTATAGTGAGATCGATACCGCTTTGGCGAATGGAGATGAGGTTGCCTTCCGGCTCCTGACGGATGAACTGAAGACACTGGAAGAATGATGTTCAGGTTGTTGTGATCTCAATGATCCTTGTAAGCGCAAACGGGCCTATAACTAGAAAAAGAAGCCAATCCCTATAGAAAATGGAGAAAGTTCTCTACTTGGGGTGGCTTCTTTGTTTATATTAATCAAATCTCCGGATTGCTGGAACTAACAAAGCACAGATGAGTGCTAATATGCCGATCGAAGCAAATAGGGCTATCGTTTGAGTACCGCCAATTACGTCAGCCAGCCACCCTATGACAACAAATCCTACTGGGAGCAGGGCAAAGGAACCGAGCATATCAAGGCTGGCTACACGTCCAAAAGCTTCCTGGGGCACAAGCTCCTGCATCGTTGTCTCCCAGATGAGTCCGAAGATCATAATGCCGAATCCCTCCAGAGCAAACAGGGCGCATAGCCCTACTGCATTTGGGGTTATGGACATGAGCAGAAGTGCGATGCCACTGGCAATGGCTCCACCGTAGGCGAAAATCCCGCGTCGATGCCACTGTTTTTTCATCCCGAAAACAAGTCCTGCAATGATCGCGCCCGCTCCCGAGCAGGTCACGGCAATTCCGTAGACATAAGGACTCATCTCCAAATGGATTTTGAACAACCAGGGAAGAAGTACAGTAACGAGTCCGCTGTAGCATATATTCACCAGGGAAAAGACAACGATCGTAATCCAAAGCCAAGCGTTGCCCTTTAAAACAGCAAAGCCTTCGGTAAAGTCATTACCGACTCCGGAGGATTTCGCGGTTTGGCTACGTTGAAAGGGAATAAGCTTACGGAGCAGTAATAAGCAGGCGAAAGACGCGACATAGGTGAGCGCATCGAGCGAAATGCCCCATCCTGCTGACATAAATGTGACCAAAATACCACCCAGTGAAGGACCGATTAAGCGGACGGCCTGGTTGCTAATTTGCGTCATAGCGTTAGCCGAATTACGGATTTCGGGAGTGAAGACTACCGCACGAACAGCCGCATAGGCAGGTTGAAAGAGCCCGTCCATTGCACCATATAGCGCAACAAGCACAAATAAGACGTGAACTGAAAGCGAACCCGCAAACAGCAATCCGGCAAGCACACTGATTATAACAAAACGGAGAAGATCGGTAGTAAGCATAACATGTATGCGATTATAGCGGTCGACGATCCACCCTGAAATAGGCAGCATGATGATGTTTGGCAGCATATATGCCGCCATAATGAAGCCCATTGTTGTCGTTGAGCCAGTAATCGAATAGACGATAACCGGCAATATAACCATCGTGACGGAGCTGCCAAGAAAGGAAATCAATTGCCCGAGCCACAAGTAAGGGAAGGGACGTGACAACAGAAACGGTTCAATAAATTGGCTTAGAAGCTTATTCTTCGTCTGTTCGACTTCATCAGCATTGGGCCGGGAAGTCTCGGCTTCCATCATGTTATTTTCCTCCTAATGCATTTGTGCATAATGAGTTTCTACTTATTAATAGTGTGATAAATTACTCTATCTTCGATCTGAGATCAATCTAAAAATTAGATTGATTGTAGTGGGAAAAGATGGATTTGTCAATGATTTCACGTTTATAATGGGATAGATATTAATTGGAAAAAAGGGGAGCAATTATGAAGTTTAGTGATATTGAAGTTTCGCAATGGGAGGAGCTGCAGCCCTATCTCGACACTTGTCTCATTCCGGTAGCGGGGTTAACGGGAAAAGAACTGCCATTTGAAGTGACGGATAGATTAGAAAAACTCAGAGATTTATTGGACTGGGTAGAGATTCCCTTCAAGGGCAGAGTTGTAACCTATCCGTCTGTTCAGTATGGCAAAGACGATATGCTTGACTTTGTCAATGAAATATGTGGAAACGTGAAACAATCTGGATTCCTATATACTATCGTTGTTTCGGCTGAGATGGAGTGGACGGTCGACCTGCTGCCAAATGCCGATATGATACTAACTCCACAGTGTTTGCATGGCTTAGCTGCAGGACAAGCAGGAGAAGTTATTAAGGAAGAAATCTTGCAATTATGGCAATCTCGGGTTAAATAGAGAATGTGACAAAATATCGACATTTTGTGAATATAACGGTTTTTGAGTGAGGAAAAAAATGTGTCAAATTCTTGACGCTCTCAAAACGCTAATATATTATTAATATGTCTTATAAGATGTTGGTTTTTGTGATTATTGTCATTGAATTCTAAAAGAATTGGCTGGCAAAGGGGGTTGAAGACAGTATGAGCAATCAGCACGACCATCAAGAATCATCGCATGAACCGCCTATTCATAAGGAGATGTCACGTCGGCAATTTCTTACGTACACATTAGGAGGCGCAACTGCGTTTATGGTGGGCGGTGTAACGCTTCCCATGGTTCGTTTTGCCGTAGATCCAATTCTGCATAAGAAAGGCGAAGGCACCTTTGTCAAAGTGGTCGAAACCAGCAAAATTACAAACGAACCGCAGGAGTTTCATTTTGAGCTGAAGCAGCAGGACGGGTGGTACCTGAGTACAGCGTCGCTTACGGCCTGGATTCGTAAAAACGAGAGCGGAAAAATTTATGCGCTTTCACCGATCTGCAAGCATTTGGGCTGCACTATCGGATGGAATAATGACAAGAATTTTCCAGATGAATATCATTGTCCATGTCACGGGGCGCATTATACAAAGGAAGGCAAGCAATTGGCTGTTGCTTCCAAGCCGCTTGATGAATACAAGGTCATGGAGAAAGATGGCTGGGTTTATTTGGGGGACATCATCCCGAATACGATCGTGAAATAAGGAGGCGTAGAATCAGATGTTTAAAAATGTGTACGACTGGATTGACGAACGTCTTGATATCACGCCGATTTGGCGAGATGTTGCTGACCACGAGGTTCCGGAGCACGTGAACCCGGCGCATCATTTTTCCGCCTTTGTGTATTGCTTCGGCGGGTTGACGTTTTTCATTACAGTCATCCAAATTTTGTCGGGGATGTTTCTTACGATGTATTATGTTCCCGATATTATTAATGCATACGCCAGTGTTGAGTATTTGCAAACGCAGGTCGCCTTTGGACAAATCGTGCGCGGCATGCATCACTGGGGAGCAAGCCTGGTTATCGTCATGATGTTCTTACATACCCTACGAGTTTTCTTTACCGGGTCCTACAAAGCCCCTCGCGAAATGAACTGGGTAGTCGGCATGCTTATCTTCTTTGTCATGATCGGCCTTGGTTTAACAGGCTATTTGTTGCCTTGGGATAACAAAGCCTATTTCGCTACGAAGGTAACGCTTGAAATTGCCAATTCTGTTCCTGGATTAGGACCTATCATTAAGGAACTGCTTCAAGGCGGTACCATAGTCGGCGCGGAAACGTTAACTCGTTTCTTTGCTATCCATGTGTTCTTCCTTCCGGCGGTTCTGTTAATCCTTCTGGTGGGACATTTCATAATGATCCGCAGACAAGGTATTTCCGGACCGCTGTAAATCGAACTATCTATATTTATGGAGAAGGGAGGCAAAAAGCTATGGCTCACGTGGACAAATCAAAGGAGAAGGTCGTATACGTTGGTGATTCGCGTGTTCGTAAAGGCAAAGGGTTTATCACTCCACCTGATTATACGGCTTATCCCGGCAAGTCCGAAGCGTTTATCCCTAACTTTTTGCTGAAAGAATGGATGGTCGGCGTTGTGGTGCTGGTCGGCTTTCTGGTACTCACTATTTCGGAACCGGCTCCGCTCGGTTTTCCGGCAAATCCGACCGCTTCGGTCATTCCGATGCCGGACTGGTATTTCTTGTTTTTGTACCAATATTTGAAGTATCCATATGCTTCCGGGGACTATGTTGTACTTGGTACGCTTGGCATTCCAGGTGTTGCATTCGGAGGTCTCTTGTTAGCGCCTTTCCTTGATCGGGGGAGGGAACGCCGCTTCTATAAACGTCCGATTGCTTCCTCGCTAATGTTGCTTTCGCTAGCCGCGATTATATACTTAACGAACTTTGCTTGGACTCACTATAAGCATGAGTTGGCGGCTACCGGTCAGGTGCCTGAACATATTCAACGGGAAGAGAAAGCTCGTGAGAATCATCAGAAGGGTTTGCCAACATCGAGTGCACCCAAACAAAACGATGTCGCTATTGTTGACAAGGAAGATCCGGCGATGGAGTTATATGCCAAAGCTACATGTATTGCCTGTCACGCTGCAGACTTGAAAGGGGCTGCTGGGCCTTCATTGCGCGGTGTAGGTGACAAGCATGACAAGGAAGCGATCTTGACGATCATTAAGGAAGGCTTCAATGGCAAGATGCCACCTATGTATGATACGGCAATCAATGCCGGCTTGACCGATAAGGATATTGACCACTTGGCCGAATGGCTTGCGAAACAAAAATCAGAACAGTAAAATAGGAAAAAGAATGAAAACCTGATCGTTAATGACGATCAGGTTTTTTTTGAAGCTCATCCGGAGCGGAATACATACAACAAGCTGTAGAAAGCAGGTAAGGAAGGGGATTTATCGTTGAAACTATCGCTTTTTTGGAGCCGCCGCTTTTTGTCATCCCGCTATTTCTTATGGCCATTATTCATCTGTAATTTGCTTGGAACCGTGTATGGGTATATATGGTACGGGGGGCAACTGCAATATACTTGGCTTAACCTACCTCACTGGTTAATCGTATTTGTCCCAGACAGCCCTACTGCAAGCCTGTTTTTCACGCTTACTTTGCTATTCCTCCTCTTTCCACCGAAAGGTGGTAGATTTTTTTGGCTGCGCACGCTGCTCGAAGGACTAGCGGTTGTGACGAATGTGAAATACGGAGTATGGGCAGTATCCATTATTTTTGCTGGTGCCTATCAAGGAAATGAACTGGTTTGGCAGGACTGGATGCTTGTGGCTTCCCATTTGGCAATGGCTGTCGAAGCATTGCTGTATGTACGCCTATATAAGTTTGGAACGATGATGCTGGCAGCTGCAGGGGCATGGACGTTTTTAAATGACATGGTGGATTATTCGTTTCAGGTTTATCCTTGGCTTCCAGAAACACTTTGGGATGACGTATCTCAGGTTATGGTCTTCACGGTAATACTTACAGGTGCAAGTATAGCCGTCGGATGGACGGCGCTCAAAGGGGCTAAAAGGGCTTGATGCAAGGTTCTAACGTGGGACAGCCTGCCATACCATGATGGTAAGGGGGGATGTCCGTGAAAATATTATTTAGCAAGCAAGTTTTGCCGGTTCTGTTACTCATTGTAACTTTGGTGTTATCCAATACAGCTGTTGCTGCACAATCGGATGGTGATAAAATGCTTTCATCTAACGGGCCAACACTGTCCCAAGAGGAGCAAAAGAGTCAATTACGGCAGCTTGAAGCGGCTGCAGAAAAGCTGTATACCGATATGCAGCAAGGAAACACGCAGCGATCACTTACCGATATGGAGCAGCTGATTGCTGCGCTAGAAGGTGTCTCTTTTAAGGGATTAACTTCAGTTGAGGGGATCCATGCGCTTGCTGAAAGTATTATGGATGCCCGCGAGACACTCGCTAAAGTCGAAATCGTCCCGGAGGAATGGGCGAAGGTCTCTGCTCGGTTGCGCCTTGCGGTCAACAGCCTGCTGCACCATGATAAGGCGCTGTGGCTTCAGTATTATAAGGTGATGGCGGACGATCTCCAACAAATGAACAAGGCGAGAGTTGGGGGCAACCCTGCTGAGCTAAGAGCTGCGTTTCAAGCTTTGAAGGAGCATTATGAATTGATACGTCCGGCTGCTGTAATCCGCCGTGATCCTTCTATCATCAACCAGTTTGAATCGTGGTTGTCATATGCCCAGCGCCTCAGCAACGATAGAACGATGGACGAGGCAGCCTTGAAAAATGCGATACCTCAAGGGGAAAGGATGCTGCGTGTGCTATTTGGCCGAAAGGGTGAAGAACCTGTGTTCCTTCCCATCACCGGTTATGATAATCCATGGTATTGGAGCGGTTTGATCGGCGCTTGGATTGTGCTGGCTTTATGCTACACGGGCATCCGCAAGTATCAGGCGACGCAGGTCGTCATGGCGGTGCAAAAAAAGGACGAAAAAACCGCTCGTTTCCGTTTATAGATAAGATAAATAAAAATTAGTTCTCATCTTCCTTGAAGCCTTCCCCGTGAACATCATGAACATCGCTAATAATAATAAACGCACGGGGATCCACTGATTTGGCGATTTGGTTGAGTCGCCGAATTTCCTGACGAGAGACGACGCAGTATGCCATATGCTTCGCTTGTTTGGAATAAGCCCCAATCGCCGGAATCAAAGTTACTCCCCGCTCCATATCCTTAGTGATGATATCGGCGATTTCCGGGGCATGGTCGCTAATAATCGTAAACGCTTTAGCGGAATATGCGCCTTCCTGAATGAAATCGATCACCTTAGAGGCGATAAATACGGCGACCAGGGTATACAAAATATTTTCCTTCTTAATATAGAAAAGAGATAATCCGATGATGATGATATCCAGAGATAAAATAACCTGGCCCATACTGAACCCATATTTGCGCCCCAAAATCCTCGCTATGATATCCGAACCACCTGTAGTTCCCCCAAAACGAAACACGATGCCAAGCCCGGCGCCAAGTGTAATCCCAGCGTATAAAGATACGAGTATGTAATCCCGCTCAGTCTCAAACGGAACAATCCAGCCGCTATGTATCATACGTTCAAACAACCAAAGAAAAAATGTTAGCGATCCGATGCCAATGCCGGTATAAAAAATCTGCCGCCCACCAAGAACCTTCCAACCGAGTAAGAACAAAGGTATGTTGAGCAATAAGTTGGAGATCGAAGGTGAAACACCTAATGCATATTTGAGAAGGATGGTGATTCCGGTAACGCCGCCTTCCATGAGATGGTTTGGTATAATAAAATAAAGAAGTCCAAAAGCGTATATTGCCGTTCCCAGTAGTATCGGCATGAGTGTCTTCATAAAACCCATCATTTTGTTCGAATTCATTTCTACCATCACCTGTCCTAAAGAAAAATGATATTTTTACACATTCTATATTAGTATACCTTTTTCCAGGGCGATTAAAAAATGATTTGTTTTCGTTTCGCCTTTACGTTAACATAGGGAAAAACGGGACAAATATCGGGGGGATACGCGTTGAAAGACAAATCTCTCGCAGAAATGCAGCGCGAAGTAGACCGTTACATATCGCAGTTTAAGGAGGGCTATTTCAGCCCTTTGTCAATGCTGGCCCGCATGAGCGAGGAAGTGGGAGAGCTGGCTCGGGAAGTGAACCATACCTACGGTGAAAAGCCGAAGAAACCGAGTGAAGCTGAAAATTCGATTGAGCTGGAGCTCGGCGATATTTTGTTTATCACGATCTGTTTTGCCAATTCGCTAGGCATTGATTTAGCAGACGCTCACGATAAGGTAATGCATAAATTTGCTACCCGAGACGCCAATAGGTGGACGAAAAAGGACACCGAATAAAGTGATCCTTCATATGCTGTTACTATGACATCCCTTAGATGAAAGGGGGCGGCAGATGAAGGCGGAACAATTTTTGCAAAAAGCTTACCGTAGCATATATGAGAATGATTTTGAGCAGGCGCAGTACTGGTTCGAGCAGGCGCTGGCCGTGCAGCCCGATCATGCAGATATGCATTACCGTTATTCGATTACTTGCGCTCGGAGCGGCAGGTTGGATAAAGCGCTGATGCATGCTCGGCTGGCATCGGCTCTGGAGCCCGAGCAGGATGAATACAAAATTCATTATGATCGGATGCAATCCAAAGAGCTAACCAACATGGCTAAGAAGCTTTTGGAAGATGACGGCGCTTTTGCTAGCCACGCTGAAACGGCCTCAAGGCTGCTAAAGCGTGCAGCCGAGCTTGATCCACTTTCCGTTGAGGCTCAAGTTTGGCTGGCTATTGCTTACGGTGAGCTGGAACAATACGAGCTGGCGTTACAAGCTGTCCGGGAAGCGTCAGCGCTGCCTTTGGACCAAAGTATGGCTTTGCAGCTGCAGGAATTGGAGCAACGTTTCAAAATTAATATCGATCACTCATCATGCTAGAGAATGCGAGGAGATTATTCATGTCGGAACCAATTAGAGTAGCCGTGGCTGGAGCGGCTGGCAGAATGGGCAAGGAAGTTGTTAAGATGGTGTTACAGGACCCAGAGCTCCAGCTCGTAGCGGCTGTAAATTTGAAGGATGTGGGCTTGGATGCCGCCGCAATGGTAGGTTTGCCGCCTTGCGGCGTTACATTAAGCGATGATCTGGAACTCACCTTGCTGGAAAGCAAACCTCAGGTCATGGTTGATTTCACCACCCCACAATCAGCTTATGCCAATACGGAGACGGCGATCAAACATGGGGTTTCACCGGTAGTCGGCACGACCGGATTTACCCCGGAGCAGATTGAACAATTGGACAAGCTGTGCCATAGCCGCGGAATTGGCGGCCTGATCGCTCCTAATTTTTCGATCGGCGCTATTTTGATGATGAAGTTTGCGGCACAAGCGGCAAAATATTTCCCGCACCTGGAAATAATCGAGTACCACGGCGATCAGAAGCTGGATGCTCCATCTGGAACTGCCGTCAAAACAGCCGAACTCATCGCTAAGAACCGTCAGGAGCTGCGCCAAGGAAATCCAAACGAGGAAGAAACGATTGAAGGCGCAAGAGGCGGTTACTACAACGGTTTTCGCATTCACAGCGTGCGTTTGCCGGGTGTTTTTGCACAGCAGGAAGTCATATTTGGAGGCTTCGGACAGACGCTGAAAATTCGTCATGATTCGTATGAACGTGCCGGATATATGCCGGGGGTTAATCTAGCGATCAAGAAAGTGCTAGGGTATGAAGGCATGATTTATGGATTCGACCATTTTGTGGATTAACAGGGGAGAGAAGACTTATGCTAAACATTGCATTTATTGCTCATGACCGCAAAAAAGATGACATCGTTAACTTTGTGATCGCCTACGAACATGTGTTTAAGGACAAAAAGCTATACTCCACAGGAACAACCGGTCTCAGAATTATGGAAAATACGGACCTGAAAATTCACCGTTACTTATCCGGTCCGCTTGGCGGGGATCAACAAATTGGTTCACTGATCGCCCAGAATGAAATGGACCTCGTGATTTTTCTCCGCGATCCATTGATGGCTCAGCCGCACGAACCGGACATTACTGCGCTGCTTCGTTTATGCGATGTACACGGGATTCCGGTGGCTACGAACGTAGCGACGGCGGAAATTCTCGTTCGCGCGCTGGATCGCGGTGATTTTGGCTGGCGCGAGCTGGTTGAGATGAACAAGCCGGGGCTGTCGAAATGAGTGAGCGGCTGGATATACTGATTTTCGGAGCGCATGCGGATGACGCCGAAATCGGGATGGCTGGCACCATTGCGAAGCATGTAGCGGCTGGTTTTCGTGTTGGAATATGCGATTTAACGCAAGCGGAGCTATCCTCCAACGGAAACCCTGAGCTGCGCAAGCAGGAGGCGGATGCCGCCGCTATTTCATTGGGGTTGACCATGCGCCTAAATTTGGGATTGCCGGATCGCGGATTGTTTGCCACGAGTGCGCAAATCGCAGAAGTGACGGAGGTCATTCGCCGTCATGAGCCGACGTTAATTTTTGCGCCTTATTGGGAAGACCGGCACCCCGACCATATTGCGTGCAGCAAAATCGTCGAGGAAGCGGCTTTCAACGCTAAGCTTCGCCGATATATGCCGGACAAGCCAGCGATCAATCAGCCTGAGCTGTATTTCTATTTCATTAACGATTGGAGATCACCGGATCTTCTCGTTGATGTTACCGATTATTATGAGGTCAAGGAGCAAGCGCTGGGCTGCTACCGCTCGCAATTTGGGCAAGGCACTTCAGGGGAGGATGTAGCTAAGACTCCTCTTAACCAAGGCTATGTAGAGCGGGTTAAAGCAAGGGACGCACTATTGGGACAACGCAACCTCATTCCGTATGCCGAAGGATTTGCGATAAAAACTCCGTATCAAGTAAATCTATTCGGCACTCCAAAGTCATAAACTGAAAAGAGAACAAGTTGAAGGAGGCCCCCACCATATGGATTCATTTTTAAAGATAGGAATCACCTGTTATCCTTCCTTAGGCGGTTCGGGGGTCGTGGCCACCGAGCTGGGGAAGCTTTTGGCGGAGAAGGGTCATGAAGTGCATTTCATTGCGCATAGCGTTCCTTTTCGATTAGGCAGTTATCATAAAAATATTTTTTATCATGAGGTGGAGGTTAGCGATTACTACGTTTTCAGATATCCTCCTTATGATTTATCGTTAGCGACCAAAATGGCCCAAGTGGCTAAAACGCAGGAATTGGACATTCTTCACGTACATTATGCTGTTCCCCACGCAGTATGCGCATTTCTCGCTAAGCACATGGTAGGGGACTCTCTCAAGGTCGTCACTACGCTGCACGGTACGGATATTACTGTTCTCGCGCAGGATGAGTCGCTGAAAGATTTGATTCGCCTAGCCATAAACGAGAGTGATGCCGTTACTTCGGTATCTCGCGACCTGATTCGTGAAACACGGGAAGTGTTGGACATATCACGGGATATCGACTTGACCTACAACTTTGTAGATGAGCGGGTGTATTATCCACGGGATGCGCGAAACTGTCGGCAGGATTTTGCCGGTGCGGATGAGAAGGTGTTAATGCATGTTTCCAATTTTAGACCGGTGAAAAGGGTCAGCGATGTGGTAGATATATTTCACCAGGTGAATGAGCAAATCCCAAGCCATCTCCTATTCGTCGGGGAAGGACCTGAGTTGCCAAAAATACAGTGTAAAATTAAAGAACTGGGCCTATGCGACCGAGTTCATTTTTTAGGAAAACAGGATGATATTGCCCATGTTATCTCAATGGCCGACGTTCTGCTACTTCCTTCGGAGAAAGAGAGCTTTGGTCTTGTGGCGCTCGAGGCAATGGCCTGCGGGGTGCCTACAGTCGGTACGGTGGCCGGAGGAATTCCCGAGCTGGTGAAGCATGGAGAAACCGGATTTCTGGCATCCATCGGGGATACGGATCAAATGGCTAAAGACTGTATCAATTTGCTCACAAATCCGGATTTGGCGGAGCGGATGCGGGCAGCCTGTTTGAAGAGAGCTAGATGCGATTTTAGTAGTGAGCAAACGATGGCGAATTACGAGGAAATATATTATCGAGTTTTGAATCGACCTTTACCGATACTGAAGCCGACCTGCAGCTGATGAAAAACACGGTAGCCGGAGGACACTTTGGAGGTTAACGAAAACATGAATCACTGGAGACAGGTAGACCCCCTGATGCAGGATCAGGGGGAAAAGGTGCTGCAAACTTTGCTTGAGCACGGGTTTCAGGCTTTTTTTGTGGGGGGATGTGTACGTGATGAGCTAATGGCTCGTCCTGTTCACGATATGGATATCGCTACGTCCGCCAAGCCGGACGACGTTATCGGACTTTTCGAGCACACCGTCCCAACAGGGATTCAGCATGGCACCGTTACTGTACTTATGGGCGGCGTCGCTTTTGAAGTAACGACGTTTCGCAAAGAATCGCAGTATGCCGATCATCGCAGGCCAACCTCGGTCGAGTTTGTGGATGCCGTCACTGAGGATCTGCAGCGCCGGGATTTTACAATGAATGCGATCGCCAGGGACATTGATGGACATCTGACGGATCCGTTTTGTGGACAAGCTGATATTGAGCGCGGTGTAATTCGCTGTGTAGGCGTGGCTGAGGAGCGTTTTGAAGAAGATGCTCTACGTATGGTGCGGGCTATTCGATTTGCATCTGTTTTTGGATTTCGGCCTGTGAAAAGCCTTTGGAAGGCATTGATGCATGGTAAAAATAAGCTTTCTTATATTGCCATAGAACGTATCAGAATTGAACTGGAAAAAACGATTCTTGGCCCTAAACCTCTACGCGGACTCGCTTTGCTTGAGCGCAGCGGGCTTCTTAAGCACGCCAAAGTTTCCTTACCACAGTACGAGAACTCAGAAGGATTTCTTCATGCGCAAAAAGTGCTGCTTTCTGCATTAGATCAGCTTCCGGCCACGCCCGAAGCTCTGCGCTGGTCACTGTTGTTTCAGACGCTTGGCGTACCTGGTGATGAGGTCGCCTCTTATATGAAGAGCTGGACCTTTCCCAATGCTACGGCTCAGGAGACAGCGGCGATCGTCCGGTTTGACGAGGCTTGGAGTAGGGCAAAGTCAGAGATGGATGCTGTAGGAAAAAGTGACAACGGCGAGGAACTGCTTCGCAGAGAGTGGATTAAGCTCGAGATTTTGTTTGGAAAATCCGTGGCAGCGCTTTGGCTTACTCGCCAGGGCCTGAGCATATCAAAGTTGGATTGTAATGAAGGCCGGCAAAAGGAACAGAATTTGCTTAGGCGGGCACAAATATGGCATGATGAGGTTCGTGTACATACTTTATCCGAACTGGCAGTGAACGGCGGGGAAGTGCAGCAGATGAAGGGGCGGAAGGGTGGCCCCTGGCTAGGCGAGTTGATGAAAGAGCTTTTGCTGGCGACTGCTTACGGCGACGTGCAAAATGAGAAGCAGGCACTGCTGGATCGAGCGAACACGGTGGTGAAAGAAACATGGGATCAAGCCGATTAATCGACATGCTTCAGGAGCATCCTGGGCAATATATATCAGGGGAAGAGATTAGCCGACGGCTTGCCATTAGCCGTACGGCGGTATGGAAGCAGATTGAGAAGCTCCGTGAGGAAGGCTATGAGTTTGAATCGGCTCCGCGGAGAGGCTACCGCTTGATCAGAAAACCGGAAAAGCTGCAGAATGTCGCTTTACTGTACGCGCTTCAAGGCTGTACGACATTCGGGCAGAGAATCAAGCTGCTTGAAACGACGGTGTCTACGCAAGAGGAGGCCCGAAGTCTCGCTGAATCGGGTAGCCCCTCAGGAACATTAGTCCTGGCAGAGGAGCAGACGGGAGGACGCGGACGGCAGGGGCGAAAGTGGTACTCGCCTCCCGGCAAAGGCATATGGATGAGCTTGCTGCTTCGCCCGGAGCAGCAGCCGCTCTCGTTTGCACCGCAGCTGACCTTGCTCACAGCGGTGGCGGTATGCCGAGCTATCCGAAGAGTATCTGAAGTAGACGCAGGGATTAAGTGGCCGAACGATATCTTGGTCGGCGGCCGAAAAGTGTGCGGCATTCTTGTCGAATCGGTCGGCGAAGATGAGTTGATTCGATACTGCATCGTAGGGATCGGGATGAACGTCAATTTGGAAGGCAGTGAGCTGCCGACTGAGGTGAGCTCCATTGCGACGTCGCTCCTCATTGAAGGAGGGCAGCGCATAGACCGGTCTGTACTGATCGGTGAGGTCGTTCGCGAAATGGAGCAGCTGTATGAGCTGTACAGAAGCGAAGGCTTTGCCCCGATTCGGATTCTATGGGAAGCCCTATCGGTGACTTTGGGGCAGCGCATTACCGTTAAGACGACCGGCGGCGACCTTACCGGGACCGCAATGGGGTTAGATTCGACCGGTGCATTGGCTCTTTTGGATGAGTCCGGGGAAAATCGTATTATTTTTTCTGGCGAAGTACAACTTGGTGGATGAAAAATGTAACGTAATTTGTTATACTGTGCTCAGAAGGCGGTATCGGCTTTTGCTCCGAGCTGCACTTCTTGAGCAAGTGAAATAGATCGTTTGGTTTTTATGAATTAGTTACGTTGGATTCTGCTCTGAGCCGAAGAGGACCGAGACAGAAGGGACGAGAATTGACTCTTCCTTGATTCGGACCTTTTTAGTGCCAAAACTAAAAGGTTTTTTTGTTGTGCGTAAGTTTTACGTGCAGTAGCTAAAACCGAAGGAGATGGAAGAACATTGGCAGGTAAACATGCTTTAAACATCGTGAAAATGAAAAAAATGAAGCAGGATGGCATTCCGCTGGCGATGATCACCGCTTACGACTATCCTTCCGCTCAACTTGCGGAGGAAGCGGAGGCAGATATGCTGCTTGTCGGCGATTCTCTTGGGAATGTTGTTCTTGGATACGATTCAACTATTCCTGTTACGCTTGACGATATGGTGTACCATACCCGTTCAGTGGCTAGGGGTGCACAGAATACGTTTATCGTTGCTGACATGCCGTTCATGACCTACCATGGAAGCATCGACGAGACGCTTCGAAACGTGCGCCGCTTAATGCAGGAGGGCCATGCTCAGGCCGTCAAAATGGAGGGCGGGGCTGAGATCGCGATGGCGGTTCAGGCGATTGTCCAAGCCGGAGTTCCAGTTCTTGGACATATCGGTTTGACACCTCAGTCAGTAAACCAAATTGGTGGTTATCGCGTTCAAGGGAAGGATGCCAAGGATGCCCGACGCTTGCTGGAAGATGCTAAGGCATTGGAAAGAGCCGGAGCGTTTGGTGTCGTTTTGGAGCTGGTTACAGAAGAAGTGGCAACGGCGATTACCAAGGAGCTATCGATCCCGACGATCGGTATTGGCGCTGGACGCGGATGTGACGGGCAAGTTCTCGTATACCATGATGTTTTAAAATATACTCCTGAATACCGGGAGAAACGATTTGTCAAAACCTATGCCGATATCGGAACGCAAATTCGAAAGGGCATTTCGGAATATGTAAAGGAAGTAAAAGGCCGCGCTTTCCCGGCTCAGGAGCACGTATTTGCAGCGGAAGAAGGCGTACTTGACAACTTATACGGCAAGGGAAAGGTGGAAACACGGTAATGAAGGTTTTTACGGAGATCCGCGCGATTCGGGAGCACATTCAGACTGAAAGATTTGCTGCGGCGGGAAAAGGGCAAAATCTAACGGTCGGGCTGGTTCCGACGATGGGATATCTGCATGATGGTCATGCTAGTCTGCTGCACAAAGCTCGCCAGATCAGCGATCTGGTCGTGCTTAGCATTTTTGTAAATCCGATTCAATTCGGACCTAATGAGGATTATGATCGTTATCCGCGCGATGCGGAGAAGGATCTTGCACTAGCGGAACGTGAAGGCGTTGATGTAGTATTCATGCCAAGCGCCCAGGAGATGTATCCTGAGCCGATCCGTACGAAGATCAAAGTCGAAGAGCTAACCGAACGCCTTTGCGGCGCATCCCGGCCTGGGCATTTCGACGGGGTTACCACTGTTGTGGGCAAGCTGTTCCACATCGTTCAGCCGGATCAGGCATTTTTTGGCCAAAAAGATGCGCAGCAAGTCGCCGTCATTAAGCAGATGGTCAAGGATCTCAATTTCGGCATCGACATTATTCCGTGTCCAATCGTTCGGGAGGCTGATGGCCTTGCACTAAGTTCCCGAAACGTATATTTAACCCCCGAGCAGCGTCAAGCAGCGCTGGTACTGTCTAAGAGCCTCCACTTCGTGGAGGAAAAAGCGAAAAGCGTAGGTGGAGTGATTGTAGGCGACATCCGGTCTGATTTGATCGATACGATCAGTAGCGAACCACTGGCGGAAATCGATTATGTGGAAATTACCAAGTTTCCCGATCTAACCGCGCTTGAGGATCCGGATCGGCTCGATTCAATTGGAAGTGATGTATTGATCGCTTTAGCCGTAAAATTTGGCTCCACGCGTTTGATCGACAATGTCATTTTGGAAAAGAAGGTGCTTACGTCATGTTAAGAACGATGATGAAATCTAAAATTCACCGGGCAACCGTAACGGAAGCAAATTTGAATTATGTTGGCAGTATCACGATTGACGAGAATTTGATGGAAGCTGCAGATATTCTTGAAAATGAAAAAGTACAAATCGTCAATAACAATAACGGGGCTCGCCTAGAAACCTACGTCATTCCGGGACCTCGTGGCAGTGGTGTTATCTGTTTGAATGGCGCGGCAGCAAGACTGGTTCAGCCGGGCGACAATGTAATAATTATATCGTACGCTCAAATGTCCGCAGAGGAACTGCGTAGCCATAAGCCAACCGTCGTTTTCGTGGACGAAAACAATCGGACCGTCGAAAAAGCCAATCAAGAGCTGCATGCGGTGATTCGTTAATTTAGCCGGCTTTTACCGCGGAACATGCAATTCCTGGTCAAGGGAATGAAAAGGCCGTCCAAAACAAAAAATGAAGTTAAGGCTCGGACTGATTTCATTTTCGTTAAGGGTGGGATGTGAATGATGTTTCAGCATGTTTTTGCGGAAATGAATGAGATGTTGGACGAAATTTCCCGTAAGTATCCGGTAGCCCAAGGTGATCAAAAGCAGGACCTTGTACACAAATGGCGTTTGCTCAAGCATATGAGCGACGGAATTATTGAGGAATGGCTTTGTTTTGAGGAGAAGATGGGTGTGCTGCGCCAAAACATTGGAAACATTGACATACAGGATATGCCAGTGCTACCCGAAATGGACTCAGTCCCATTCATCAAAGGCCAAGGGTATTATAAGCTGCTGATGTTTTCTGAGGCGTTGCCGCAGTTCCAGCAGTTGCTTGAGCAGTTTCCTGAAAGTATGGTTGGTCGGACTTATCTGGCGATGTGCCACATGCATCTGGAACAAAGCGATGAAGCGACCGAGCATTTCAAGCAGGTGCTTAGGGTTGCGACAAATAAGCGAATGCGTTCGGTAATTTACAATGCATTAGGCTGCATCGAAGCTCAAAAAGGAACTTTTACCAAGGCAAAAGAATTTTTTACGTTAGCTTATCACAGTGATCCTTCCCTTCCGGAGCCTTTAGCTAACTTAGAGGCATGTCTAAACAGTAAGGGGAAACTGATCTACAGCAACGAACTGACGTCATTATTGTAATTATATTGGAGTCGTAGATGTCAGCTGAGCGATGCGATCATCCGCAGGAAGTGCGGCGCATCGCTCGTTTTGTTTGTGATGTAATTTACATAGAGATATTGTATTAATTTTCAAATTGGCATTCTTCTGTTATGCTGTAATGTAGACTGGAATGAAAGGGACTTATATACGCAAATGAAATATGCAGTGCTCGATTTTGAAACTACAGGCAATCAGTCCTTTGATGAAATCATTCAAGTGGGACTTGCGATTATAGAACCGGATAGGACGATTTCTCAGGTGTATAACTCCTTCGTTAAGCCTAGTATCCCGATCCCTCCGTTTATTACCGGGCTCACCGGGATCACGGAAGAGCATGTGAAGGATGCTCCGGAGCTAGACGAAGTGATGATGGAGATGGTTCCGCTTCTGAATGATGTCGTACTTGTCGGGCACAATGTAGCCTTTGATTTCAACTATTTGCAAAGTGCATTGGACAAAACGGGTTATTTGCCCTTTACGGGCAGGATTCTTGATACGATGGATTTCTTGAAAATCATGTTTCCATCACTCATGTCTTATCAGCTTGGCATGGTGGCGGCGGAGTTTGATGTGCAGCACGATCGTCCACATCAGGCCGACAGTGATGCATTGGCAACGGCGCTCATTTTTTTGAAGTGCCTTGAAGAATGTGAAAGCCTACCGCTTCTGACCATACAGCGATTAGTGGATTTGTTTGCCGGCGAGGACAGCGACTTAGGTTGGTTCTTTGATGCGTTGCTTCAGGAAAAGGAACGCGAGGCAAATCCGAATGAAGGCGGATTTACGTACTATCGTCAATTTGCGCTGCAAGCTGAGGATTGGATGGATATCGAAACGCCTCGAAATGCGCTTTTGGACAATCCGCTGGAGGATATCACCTTCGAGCAGTTTATGGATCAGGTACGTGAACGTCTGCGTGAGCGCCTGCCGCAATATGAGGAACGGGAAGCGCAGAACATGATGCTTCATGAAGTGATGAAGGCCTTTGACGAGGACAAACATCTTTTGGTAGAAGCTGGAACAGGGACCGGAAAATCGTTAGGTTACTTACTTCCTGCAATATATCATAGCGTTAAACAGGATGAGAAGGTTATGGTAAGTACACATACGATTAACCTTCAGGAGCAGCTTAGAGAGCGAGATATCCCACTGCTGACCGAGGTCGTTCCGTTTCCTTTTCTGGCGGCTGTATTTAAGGGAAGACAACATTATTTGTGTCTGCGTAAATTTGAACATAAAATAAACAGAAGAGACTTCACAACGCCAAAAGAAGAGGTGATGACGGCTGCACAAATGATTGTGTGGCTGACACAAACGATAAACGGTGATGACGAGGAGCTTAACTTAGGAAATCGCGGAAATGATTTTTGGGAGACAGTCGCAAGCGAGTCCGATTCATGTTTAGGTCGTTCGTGTCCGTGGTTTCGAAAATGCTTCTACCACCGGGCGAAGCACGAAGCCGGTGTGGCGGATGTGGTCATCACGAATCATTCCAAATTGTTTACGGACATTCAGGCAGGTCATCAACTGCTTCCGGGCTATGAGCGTCTGGTCATCGATGAAGCACATCACCTGGAGGATGTGGCGGGCAAACATTTAGGGATTAATATGAAGTATTTTACAGTCATTCACACCTTAACCCGCCTATTCAAAGATAGTAAGACAGGCCAGTTTCCGAATTTGCGTATCCAGTTGCAAAGCTCGGTAAACGAAAAGTCGGCTGAGTGGTGCTCCGTTATTGACAGCTTTTATCCTACGCTTGTAGATGTGAAAGAGACCTGGGACAAGCTAAACGAGTTGCTGTTCACGCTTATGCCGGAACGCAGTGATGCTGCGCCTGGAGATCCTGGTCAATTCGTTTTTCGGCTGCTGCCGCATAAGAAGCCGAAGGATTGGGACACGCTGGCTGCGCTGGAGAACCAAATTTATGTCTCGCTTGGGGACGTGCTGCGCAAAGGAGAACGCCTGCTCAGTCAAATCAGGGAAGAGCAGGACGATATCGGATCGGAAAGCTTGCTGACCGACATCAGCGGTTTGCTTAAGGACTTGGGAACCGAACGCGAGGCGTTGCGCTTCTTCATGAAATTAGATGGCGAAGATACCGTCTATTGGATGGAGGGTAACGGAAACTATCGCAGCCGGTCTTTGCAAATGTATGCTGTTCCCATTGATGTGAGCGCCCAACTGAAGGAGTATTTTTTCGACAGTAAGAAAAGCGTGGTCATGACCTCGGCAACTTTATCGGTTGACAAATCGTTTCAGTACATGATCGAGCAATTGGGGCTGCAGGAAGCGGCCTCCGAGGATCGGTTGATCACCTCGATGCTGCCGTCACCGTTTAACTACCGGGATCAGGCATTGCTGGTCATTCCGAGGGATTTTCCTAGCGTCAAAGGAAGCGTTGGTGATGATCACTTCGTCACCACGCTGGTTCGGTCGTTGGCGGATACAGCCATCGCCACGAAGGGACGCATGCTCGTACTGTTTACGTCTTACCGCATGCTCCGCCAGGTTTACGACCCACTAAAGGAGCTGCTGTCCGCGGAAGGGATCACCGTCATAGGACAAGGCATGGACAGCGGCAGCCGTACGAAGCTGACCCGTCGGTTTCAGGGACAGGATGCTTCGGTATTGCTCGGAACGAGCAGCTTCTGGGAAGGAGTAGATATTCCCGGTGAGGCTTTAACGAGCTTAGCGATTGTACGTCTACCTTTTCAGCCGCCGAATCATCCACTTGTGGAGGCAAAGAGCGAACGGCTGCAGAAGGAGAAGAAAAATCCTTTTATGAAGCTGTCAGTGCCTCAGGCTGTCATTCGTTTTAAGCAAGGATTTGGACGACTCGTCCGTACCTCACAGGATCGGGGAATCGTGATCGTGTATGATACGCGCATCTTGGAATCATATTACGGAAAATATTTTCTATACTCTTTGCCAGGTCCGAAGATGGAGCATATGCCGCTTGGTCAAATGGTTCCACGCATATCGGAATGGTTGAATCCTGAGGAACAATCATAGTCCTCAATCTTGCGCCAGAATAGGGGGAAACAAAGTATGAAATCAGAAAAAATTTCGGATGCTGTCGTTCGCAGATTGCCGGTATACCTGCGTTTTCTGAATGAACTGAGCCGCCGCGAGGTACCTACGGTTTCTTCGCAAGAACTTGGCCAGAAGCTGGACCTCAATCCGGCGCAAATTCGTAAGGATCTCGCTTATTTCGGCGATTTCGGGCGAAAAGGCATTGGATACGATGTCGCTTATCTGATCGAGAAAATTCAAGAAATTTTGAATTTAGACCAGCAAATCAATGTTGCTTTGGTGGGTGCTGGTAATCTTGGTCAAGCACTATCTAACTATAATGCATACTTAAAAGATAACATGAAGATCGTGGCCGTTTTTGACGCTTCGCCTGAGAAGATCGGCAAGCAAATTAACAATATTACGATTCAGCCCATCGATGATCTAGGCGACATGGTCAAGGCTAATAACATCCGCATCGGAATTATTACAGTCCCGGATTTTGAGGCTCAACGCGTTGCTGATCAATTGGTTGAGGCTGGAATTAGAGCTATCTTGAATTTTGCACCGACGGTATTAAAGGTTCCGCCGGAAGTTCGAATCCATGCGGCTGACTTTACAACGGATTTGTTAAGCTTGGCTTATTATTTGGAGGATGGAAAGGAACCGGTAAGTTATGAGTCGTAAGTGGTTGATTAAGAATGGTACGTTTGCCGTGTTAAAGGAAGATTGTACCATCGTTCGCGGATATATGCTTGTGGAAGGGGATACGATCACTTACATTGGTGAACAGCGCCCGGAAGGCGTAGAAGGGGCCGAAACATTTGATGGCAAAGGATTGCTGTTCCTGCCTGGGCTCGTAAATACGCATGGCCATGCGGCGATGTCTCTTCTTCGTGGATACGGAGATGATATGGTGCTTCAAAATTGGCTGCAGGAAAAGATGTGGCCGATGGAAGCCAAGTTTACGGGGGCAGATGTTTATGCCGGAACAGCATTGTCCGTACTGGAAATGCTCAAAGGCGGAACAACGACGTTCCTCGACATGTATGACCATATGGACCAAGTGGCTAAGGTCGTTGAAGAATCGGGGATTCGCGCCGTATTGACGCGAGGGGTGATCGGCCTTTGTCCTCCTGAAGTTCAGGATCAGAAGCTGCAGGAGGCTATCCGTTTCGCCCGCGATTGGCACGGTAAAGCGGATGGACGGATCACGACTATGATCTCGCCGCACGCTCCTTACACCTGCCCGCCTGACTACATCGAGAAATTTGTTCAGGTGGCACATGATCTGGATCTTCCAATGCATACGCATATGTCGGAGACGCTTGCGGAAGTAGAGCAGAATGTCAAGGACTATGGGGCTCGGCCTGTAGAGCATCTGCGCAAACTTGGGATGTTCTCGCGTCCAACTTTGCTGGCGCACGCCGTGCATTTGACGGACGAGGAAATTTACGTGTTAGCTGCACATCATGTTGCCGTCTCGCATAATCCGGGTAGCAACCTGAAACTGGCCAGCGGTGTGGCTCGTGTTCCGGAGCTATTAAGCAAAGGGGTCGTTGTTTCACTGGGCACGGATGGCGCTGCGAGCAACAACAATCTCGACATGTTTGAGGAGATCAGGTTGGCTGCTCTGATTCATAAGGGTGTTTCCGGCGATCCTACCGCAGTTCCAGCATTAGAAGCTCTCAAAATGGGAACGGAGTATGGAGCGAAATCGCTCTTCATGCAAAACACAGGCAGGCTGGCTGCTGGGATGAAGGCGGATTTCATCGCGCTGAATACGGAGCAAGCTCATTTTCTGCCGAAAACGGACTACATTTCCCATGTCGTTTATTCCGCTGGTCCGAAGGATGTCGAGCATGTATGGATTAACGGCAAGCAGGTGGTTAAACACGGGGCCTGCCTCACGCTGGATGAAGAGAAGGTTCGCTTCGAGGCTCAGGCAGCATTTGAAGGTCTGCTAGCTCGCTAGATTACAGTTGGCAGTATCCGCAGCTTCAATCTGGCGGGTTCGACTGCCTACTTCGGAGAAAGGAAGAGAAGGTTGAGAAAGAGAACCAAATGGCTCCTGCTCTCCCTCCTGATCCTGCTGCTCGTGCTCTTTGGACTTCACCGCTTTTATATTTACGTTAATCAGGATTATTGGAATGGTGAGTCGGCAGCCATTCAGCAGGCAAAGCAGGAGTCGGGTCTGGTGGAAAGCGATCAAGTATGGAAGTCGGTATGGGATGAAGTGTGCTGGGTCGTCAAGGGCAAGGACGAATCTGGCCGAGATATGATGGTCTGGTTGAGAAAAGATCATGCACCGGAAGTACGGCTGTTATCGGAAGGCGTTTCGGAGGATCAGGTTCGGACCCTCATCAAGGATCGATTGCCTGGTATAAAGATCGTTCGACTGCTGCCGGGGGTCTATAACGATAAGCTCGTTTGGCAGCTATTCTATAAAGAGAAAGATCACCATTACTATCGCTTCTTCGATTTTAGTAAGGGGGAGCCGCTTGAGGAAGTGTTTACACTACCGAACCGGTAATGGCGATTTTACCAATTGTTAGCCTGGCCGTTATAAAGCGACTATTTGACAAAAGATGACTTCTGATATCCATCAGGAGTCATCTTTTTTTACGAAGATTACAAGGACGGCGCCCCCTACCAAGCTGCGGGCTCGTCGCCTGTTGCCCATCGCCCGTCGCCCAGTGTTGAGTAGATGTATTTAGTGCAGTTATTTCATCACGTTTGCAGGGTAGGAGAAAAGTAGATGCAAAAAATACAGCTAAATAGGGCTCGTAGGCTGATGAATGGGATTTAGGCCCGATTTAAATGTACATTTTGCAACTAAAGTGGGAAAAATGAACAGTTCGGACGGATTAGATGTACTTTTTACAACTACGTGCCGTACCTTTCGGTTGAATGCATATGGTCAAGAAGAAAAATTTACAGCAACAACGTTCAAAGGAGTCAATTGTTTTTTTACTTATAGGTTATTTTCAAAAGGTATGGACCCCATGCAGACTTTTATATTCCGAAGGAGTACATTTCTTCATGTTTTTAAAAACTCGATTGAAGGTGGGCAAACTCCCAAAGCCGGAGCTCATGGCCACTTCCATAATCGACAGATTCGGATCGATCAGCAGCTTTTCCGCATGCATGATGCGGTGTTGGCTTAAGTAGTGGTAATAGGACATGCCCATGTATTGCTTAAACAAACGCATGAAGTGAAATTTGCTGAAGCCGGAGAGCTCGGCGAGGTGCTCAACCTGAATATCCTCGGTGCAGTGCTCATTGATATACGTGCAGACTTGCATAAGCTTATCGATGTATTTGTGCTGCTGTTTCTGACCTTTTCGGTGAGAAAAACGGCGTTCCCGGTTCATAAAATGGCGTCCGAGCAAAACGAAGAACTGGATGAGCATCGCATAGGCAGAGGCCTCTTTAAGAAGTGCTTTGCCGAAATATTCACTTGTCAAATCGTGCAAGAGCGATTTCAAAGCCTCGTGCAGCTCAGGTTCCTGATCGGAAGTGATGACAAGGCAGGGGCGGAGTAAATGATACGTGGAATCTAAGCCGTTCAAATGATAGAGCAGGGCGCAATCAAATTGCAAAATGATCCGCTCTCCGGTATTAGGAGCAAAAAGCTGATGCAGTTCGCCGGGCGGGATAATCATAATGTCCCCGGGGTTTAGAACATGCTGGGTACCGTCCACAACTGCGGTGTAAATACTTTCGAGCGGCATGATTACTTCGGCGGCGGTATGCCAATGGATCGGGTAATCCTCGGCTTCTTTATTCAAGTAAATACGTATTCCAAAATGTTCTCGATAGGAGACGGTTTCCTTGGAGCCATCCAGCATTTCGATCAACTGCAACCCACCCTTTCTTTGGTCAGATTGATGAAGCACTCCGATCAAATCAAAGACATTCACTCCCAATCTATCACATCGCTGCGTGGCCAATTGAGCAATATTTGAGGAGCCGAAAGCTAAATTCACGAAGAAACCGCCAAATGTATGCCGATATAATAAAGTAGAGTGAAACCGTATTCAAAATGATATCATGCATTTGTCATATTTTACAATTCAAATCTTATATTCTCAAATGAAGGACAGGTGGGGTTTCCATGGTCGAACTAGTTCATGACGAAGAGAAGATCAATGAGTACAAACTACGCTCGAAGCAGCTTGTTTCACAAATGACCCTTGATGAAAAGATCCATCAAATGGTGCATACTGCCCCAGCCATCGAGCGGCTGAATGTGAAGGCATATAATTGGTGGAACGAGGCGCTTCACGGGGTGGCACGGGCCGGAGTGGCTACGGTGTTTCCTCAGGCGATCGGATTGGCGGCAACATTTGATGAGGACCTGCTCGAAGAAGTGGCCGATCATATCGCCACGGAAGCCAGAGCCAAGTTCAATGCCCAGCAGGATTTCAGCGATACGGATATTTACAAAGGCCTGACCTTCTGGGCCCCAAATGTCAACATTTTCAGAGATCCACGGTGGGGGCGGGGCCATGAAACCTACGGAGAGGATCCGTATCTGACCTCTCGGCTAGGTATACGCTTTATCCAGGGGCTTCAGGGCCATGATGATAACTACCTGAAAGTAGCTGCTTGCGCCAAGCATTTTGCGGTTCACTCCGGACCGGAGGATCTTCGCCATCGGTTTGATGCGGTCGTTTCAACTCAAGACTTGTATGAAACCTATTTACCGGCTTTCAGGGCCTGTGTGGAGGAAGCAAAAGTTGAGGCTGTGATGGGGGCATATAACCGGACCAATGGAGAACCCTGCTGCGGCAGTAAGCTGCTGCTTCGGGATATTTTGCGGGAGCAGTGGCATTTTGACGGTCATGTGGTGTCGGACTGCTGGGCGATCAAGGATTTCCACGAGCATCATAAGGTCACTTCAAACCCGGTTGAATCGGTTGCGCTCGCCGTGAATCAGGGGTGCGATCTGAACTGCGGGAGTATGTTCCTGTTTCTGAAGGATGCTGTAAAAGAAGGTCTCGTCACGGAGCAGCAAATTGATGAAGCGGTTACCCGGCTGTTTACGACAAGAATGAAGCTGGGGCTATTTGATGACGCTGAGCAGATTCCCTATTCCTCCATACCTTACGCAGAAGTCGATTCGGCCACCATGCGCGAGTTGAACAGAAGGGCTGCGCGGGAAAGCCTTGTGCTGTTGAAGAACGAAAACCAACTGCTGCCGCTCGACAAAACGAAGATCAAGACGATAGGCGTCATTGGTCCAAATGCGAATAATCGGCGGGCACTGGTAGGTAATTACGAGGGAACGGCTTCGCGCTATATCACGATACTCGAAGGTATTCAGGATTATGTAGGAGAAGAGATCCGCGTTTTGTATTCCGAGGGCTGTCATTTGTATCGGAACAAAATCAGCGGTTTGGGTGAAAGCAATGATCGTATTTCTGAGGTGAAGGCGGTGTGCAGGGAGAGCGATGTGGTCGTCGTCTGCCTGGGGCTGGATTCCGGGCTCGAAGGCGAGGAAGGGGACGCCGGAAACCAATTTGCGAGTGGAGATAAGCCTGACCTGAGGCTGCCTGGTATTCAGGAGGATGTACTTAAGACCGTTTACGACTGTGGAAAACCGGTTGTCCTTGTTGTTTTGTCCGGCAGTGCTCTAGCGCTCGATTGGGCTGACGAACATATTCCGGCTATCCTTCAGGGCTGGTATCCAGGGGCGCAGGGTGGACGGGTGATCGCCGAGGCGTTGTTTGGCGAATTCTCACCTGAGGGAAAGCTGCCCGTCACCTTCTATAGCGAGCGAGAGGAGCTGCCCGAGTTCACGGACTATTCGATGAAGAACCGGACATATCGGTACATGACAGGAGAAGCCTTGTATCCATTTGGCTATGGTTTATCCTATACTGATTTCACCCTGACCGCGCCAACGGTGGATACGGATCATATTACCGAACGAGGAATTCGAATCTCTATGACCCTCTGCAACGATGGAACTCTTTCTGGAGGAGAGGTTATTCAGGTGTATGTTAAAGCTGAACGGGAGGGAACGCCCAATCCTCAGCTCAAAGCTTTTCACAAAATCCATCTGCTGCCGCAGGAATCGAAAGAAATTACTGTACACTTACCCGTGACCGTCTTCGCCTTATATGATGAGGAAGGGAAGAGAAGACTGCACATAGGCGGCTATACGGTTTATGTCGGAACCTCTCAGCCTGACGAAAGAAGCTGCTCGCTGACCGGAAAGAGGGCAGCGGGAATTAAGCTCGTCTCAGCGCTTGAATTGGAAGTTTAATCATAGATCTTGTTAGGTTATTAATTGCAGGGAGTAAAGCCCGGTTCACCTAAGATGGTGAGCCGGGCTTTGTTTTTGTCAACAAGTTAGTAAAAATTTTCAGATTAGGATACAAAAAGTCTTTAAAATTTTAAATGTTTTCACACTTTATATAAAAAAAGATATACGAATATGATATACTCAAATACGTGATTGAGATATACAAAAATATAGCGAATATCGCATAGATAAGGGGGACATTTACGTGAAATTGCGTATTGGACCGATCTTGATGAGTGTTACTATTACCGCCGTAGTACTGTTTGGCGGATGGTTTATATACCGGGAGTGGGCCATTCAAAGTCCGCTAGAAAAAATCGTTAACAAGTATGAGGGAGTTAATCATGTTCAGCTTAATATCACGCCAGATGAGATGGGGCTGAAGCTGGAATTAAAGCCCGGAACCGACATTGGAGGCTTAGTCCGTCAAATTGAGAAGGACGGAGAGAAGCTCATCGGGGACCGGAAGCTGAAGCTGGAGGTAGAGGACCATTCGTCACCGCAGCTGGACAAGCTATGGCAGGAATCGATGTTCTCGATCGCTCAAGCGATGGAAAACAAGCAGTACACCGAGATTACGAACGCTCTGAAGCAAATGGAGCTTGCCCATAAGTCGGTAAAGGCTACTGCAGTGATGGATGACGACAATGTGTATGTGACGCTGACGGATGGCACGGCGAGCAAATACGTTATTTTGCCGCGGATTCCTGAACGAGTGGGGGCATGGCCAAATGCGTAAGTGGATGCTTGAAGTAGCGATCGGCGTTGTCCCAGTGTTGCTTATTTTTCTTGGTGTGATCGGTGTGGATGTTGTTCCGTTCATCATCGCCCTAATCATGTTTGGCGTATTGTTTGCGGCGATTAAGCTGCGCAGCGGTGGAATTACGATTGGAGCTGCACAGGACAAAAATCGTAAGAAGCAAGGACTGGCTAAGCTGACATTTGAACAAATTGGAGGTCAGGAGAGCGCCAAGCTGGAGCTGCGTGAAGCGCTTGACTTCATGGTCAGGCACGAGGAGATTTCTAAGTTTGGCATCAGGCCGATCAAAGGGATTTTGCTGACGGGTCCTCCCGGAACGGGGAAGACGCTCTTGGCAAAAGCGGCTGCCCATTACACCAATGCGGTGTTCGTAGCCGCTTCCGGCAGTGAATTTGTAGAAATGTATGTCGGTGTAGGTGCGAGCCGCATACGCGATCTGTTTAAAGAAGCACGAACCCGTGCTGCCAAAGAAAATAAAGAGAACGCAATTATTTTTATTGATGAGATCGAAGTTATCGGGGGCAAAAGAGAAGGCGGACAGCAGCGGGAATATGATCAAACGTTAAATCAGCTGCTGACGGAAATGGATGGCATTTACTCCTCCGAAACACCGCGGATTCTGTTGATCGCTGCAACAAACCGCAAGGAAATGCTGGATAGCGCCCTGCTTCGCCCGGGTCGATTTGACCGCCACATTCAGGTGGATCTCCCGGATAAAAAAGGCCGTATGCACATTCTCGAGCTTCATGCACAGAATAAACCGATTGAAACGAACGTCAACTTGGAAAAAATAGCTGAAGAGTCGTTCGGCTTCTCGGGAGCGCAGCTCGAAAGCGTCATGAATGAGGCGGCGATCTATGCAATGAGAGACGGGTTGGAACAGATCAGTCAAGCCCATCTGTCGATGGCGATCGATAAAGTTATGCTGGGTGAGAAAACGGATCGGCAGGCGACGGAAGAAGAGAAGCGTCGCGTTGCAATCCACGAGCTTGGTCACGCGATTGCCGCTGAAGTGGTCGCACCGGGAAGCGTGAGTCAGGTTGCTTTAAGCCCGCGGGGGAGAGCGCTCGGTTATGTTCGTCACAACCCGCAGGATGAGAAGTATTTATACACGAAAGCTTACCTGGAAGGCCAAATCATGATTGCTTTGGCCGGCGCAGCGGCCGAGGAAATTTACTATGGCGGACGCAGTACAGGTTCAAGCAATGATTTTGAGCAAGCCCTGAACATTGTCCACACGATGATGACCTCGGGACTAACCTCCCTTGGAATCGTCAATATGGATATGGTGACAACCGAAGTACTGATGCATGAAAATGCTCGAATTTTGGAGGAACTTGCCGAAAAAACCAAGCAAACACTTCTGCAACATTCGGCAGTGTTCGACAAATCTTTAGATATCCTATTTCAGGAAGAACGCCTTTCCGGCGATCAATTCCGTTGTCAATTTCGTGACAGCGTCCGTTTACCGGCATAAAATCATTATGCCGGTTATTTTTTTTTACTTTTTCTTCGTGCTAAGATATTATTATATGTTGGGTATAAGAAGATGTATTATTCGACATCAAGGGTACAATATTATGTAGAGAATACGAAAGGATGGAGCGAGAGGACCATGAACTTCAAAAGAATAGGTGTCATCGGCGGCGGCACGATGGGACAGGGCATCAGTGAGATGCTTGCAGCCAAAGGACTCGATGTGCTTCTAGTGGAAGAAACGCCCGAAAAATTGGAGCATGCGTATAGCATGATTGAGACAAGTCTGGATAAACAGCTTGAAAAATGGGCGATCACCAAGGCAGAAAAGAAACTGATCCTTGCTAAAATTCATAAAGTAACTCATTTTGCCGAACTCGGTACCTGCGATATGGTGATCGAGACCATTTCGGAGGATTTGGATGCCAAAAAAGAGGTATTCAAGCAGCTTGATCAAGTGTGCCCAAGCAACATTATCTTGGCAAGCAACACTTCAACGCTGAGCTTGACCGAAATCGCCGGTTCGACCATGTATCCGGAACGCGTAATCGGCATGCACTTCATTTATCCGGTAGCCAAGATTGAATTGGTGGAAATTATTCGCGGTTTGAAAACATCTGAAGCTACATACGAGGAAACAAAGCGTTTTGTAGAAGAGACCGTTGAAAAACGCGGCATTATGGTTTATGAATCTCCGGGCTTCGTAACCTCCCGGATTATTTGCGTGATGATTAACGAAGCGCTGCACGTGCTTGGAGAAGGCGTAGCATCTGCAGAAGAAATCGATGAAGCCATGCGTATGGGGTATCAATTCCAATACGGGCCTCTCGAGATGGCTGACCGCTTCGGCTTGGACTCCATTCTGGCCGCGCTGGAACGCATGTTCCGCGAATTTGGCGAACTGAAATACCGTCCTTCCTTCGTGCTTAAGAAAATGGTTCGCGCAGGTAATCTCGGCGTGAAAACTGGCGAAGGATTTTTCAAATACGACAAGGACGGTGACCGGCTATGAAAGTACTAGTCATTAACGCGGGGAGTTCTTCCCTTAAGTATCAACTATACGATATGACCGATGAATCCGTACTAGCGAAAGGCCTTGTAGAACGGATCGGTATGGATTCCTCTATTTTGACGCATAAACCAACCGGTAAAGAGGAAGTTACGGAAGTTAGTGAAATTTTAGAACATACGACGGCGATTCGTAAAGTGCTGGAAAAGTTGACTGACAAAGAGCATGGCGTATTGAACTCGGTTGAGGAAATTGATGCGGTAGGGCATCGCGTCGTTCATGGTGGCGAGTACTTTAAAGGCTCTGCGCTCGTAACACCTGAGGCGAAAGCTGAAATTCGTCGCCTATTCGACCTTGCTCCACTTCACAATCCGCCGGCAATTATGGGGATTACGGCTGCCGAAGTTAACATGCCTGGAGTTCCGCAAGTCGTTGCATTTGATACGGCTTTCCACCAAACTATGGAAGAGAAGGTATATTTGTACCCGATCCCGAAAGTATTATATAAGAAGCATCGCGTTCGCCGTTACGGCGCCCATGGCACCTCTCACCAATATGTGAGCAGAATTGCTGCTGAATATCTTAATCGTCCGATTGAGGATATGAAGATCATTACCTGCCACATCGGGAACGGCGCCAGCCTCACAGCGGTTAAAGGCGGAATTTCGGTAGACACCTCAATGGGTCTGACTCCGCTGGAAGGCCTAATGATGGGTACGCGCAGCGGCGATTTGGATCCAACCGTCGTTACGTTTGTCATGAACAAGGAAGATCTGTCGATCAGCGAAGTCAATTCCATGTTGAACAAACATAGTGGACTTCTCGCCATTTCCGGAAGCAGCAGCGATATGCGTGACATTACGGACGGCTGGGAAGCCGGTCAACCGAATGAAACGCTTGCTTTTGAAATGTACGAATATCGTCTGCGTAAATACATTGGTGCTTATGCTGCCGCGATGGACGGCGTCGATTGCATCGTATTTACCGCCGGTGTTGGCGAAAACTCCATCGTTGTACGTGAAAATGTATGTAAGCACCTGACTTACCTCGGCGTGGAAATTGACCCTGAGCTGAACAAGATTCGTTCCGGGGACCCTCGGCGTATTTCGACGCCAAATTCCAAAGTGGAAGTGCTGGTTATTCCGACAAACGAGGAATTGATGATTGCCCGCGATACGCTTCGGATTGTACAAGAAGCGAAGTAAGCTTCAAGGAAACACCAATATTGTGTCGTTAGAGGAGAGATAAAGACATGGCGATCAAAACTGTGATTCGTCAAGTGAATGAGCATGTCGGGGAAACTGTCGTCATCGGCAGTTGGCTGAACAACAAACGGTCCAGCGGTAAAATTCAATTTTTGCAGCTCCGCGACGGAACGGGCTACATCCAGGCGGTTGTCGTCAAAAGTGAAGTTTCTGAGGAGACATGGGACAACGCAAAGAGCTTGACCCAAGAATCCTCCATGTATGTAACGGGGGTGATTCGCGAGGAACCTCGCAGCCATTCCGGTTATGAAATGACAGTAACAGAGCTGGAAATCATTCATTTGACCGAGAACTATCCGATTACGCCGAAGGAACATGGCATCGATTTCTTGATGGACCATCGTCATTTATGGCTCCGTTCGTCCAAGCAGCGTGCGATTATGGTCATACGGGCCGAAATTATCCGCGCCGTGCAACAGTTCTTCGATCAAAACGGCTTTACCCTGGTCGATCCTCCAATTCTGACTCCTACGTCAGCAGAAGGCACGACTAACCTGTTCCATACGAAATATTTTGAAGAAGACGCTTATTTGACCCAGAGTGGACAGCTGTATATGGAAGCTGCGGCTATGGCGCTCGGTAAGGTGTATTCCTTCGGGCCTACTTTCCGTGCCGAAAAGTCAAAAACGCGCCGCCATCTGATCGAGTTCTGGATGATTGAACCGGAAATGGCGTTCACGGATCATGAAGAGAGCTTAAAGGTGCAGGAAAACTTTATTTCCCATGTCGTGCAATCGGTGCTTAAAAATTGCCGCGCTGAACTGGAAGCGGTAGGCCGCGATATCTCCAAGCTGGAAAATATTCAGGCTCCGTTCCCGCGGATCACGTACGATGAAGCAATCGAATACCTGCACACTCAAGATTTTGATATTCCTTGGGGCGAGGATTTCGGAGCTCCGCACGAAACGGCGATCGCCGAGAAGTATGACAAACCGGTATTTATTACGCATTATCCAGCAGGGATTAAGGCGTTCTACATGAAGCCGGATCCGAACCGTCCGGAAGTCGTATTGTGTGCTGACATGATCGCACCTGAAGGCTATGGCGAAATCATTGGGGGCTCCCAGCGGATTGATGATCCGGAATTGATGGAGGCCCGCTTTGAGGAGCATCATCTTAATCCAGAAACCTATCAATGGTATATGGATCTGCGGAAATACGGTTCCGTACCGCATTCCGGGTTTGGCTTGGGGTTAGAACGGACTGTAGCTTGGATCTGCGGGCTTGATCATGTTCGTGAGACAATTCCGTTCCCTAGAATGCTGTACCGTTTGTATCCTTAATCTTTGGGATGCGCACCGGGTCGAAAGATTTTTTTCAATGATGAAATGATGGATGACCGTGTCAGAGATGGAGAAGGTGAATATGAATGACGATGACCGATGGCAAGAAGGTTTGGGCGAAAGGAATCTCTTTCGGCATGGACGCGGGAACGGTCAACGTCCCTTATCCGCTGCTGGCTCATTACCGCGAGCTCCATTTAAGCGATACGGAAGCGATGTTTCTGATTCAGCTAATGACCTTTAGACAGGTGGAACACAATGAGTTTCCTTCCATCGAACAGCTTGAGGAGCGAATGGACTCGGCGCCTGGCGCCCTATCTCCCGTCATACGGCGGCTGCTCAAGGAAGGCTGGATCAGCATCGACGAAATCACGGA
Source organism: Paenibacillus puldeungensis (assembly GCF_042678945.1). Lineage (NCBI taxonomy): Bacteria > Bacillati > Bacillota > Bacilli > Caryophanales > Paenibacillaceae > Paenibacillus > Paenibacillus puldeungensis. The sequence goes on from NZ_JBHTLM010000020.1 coordinate 44,374, forward strand.
TGAGTCAACGGGAATTCAATCGGAACGTTACAATTTGTCCGGAATGTATAGCCGGTTAGGTCAGTACCTTGCAGAGGTAGAGATTACTGCAAGGCAGAACGAGGCCGCAAGGGAAATGGAAACGGTCCAACAGGAAGAGCGCGAGCGGAATTTATTCGTCATTTTCGAGAAAGAATTCGGACGCCCCTTGTCTCCGATGGAATGCGAGACAATCTCGGTTTGGATGGATCAGGACAAGTACCCGGAAGAGTTGATCCGATTAGCTCTCAAAGAAGCGGTTTTCGCCGGAAAAGTACATTTTCGCTACATTAATCGGATTTTGTTCGAATGGAGTCGTAATCGCATAAAGACGGCGGATGACGCGAAAGCTTATACGCAGCGATTCCGCAGCGGTATGCGCTAAGTGCATATTCAAGAGATACTGCCAAAATACAGTCTGTTTTCCTACGGGAGCAGGCTGTATTTTTTTGGATTGTCACATTCTTGTTTCCAGCATGCTGTAGATGTGGTTTTAATCTTTATGAAATTTATAGTAGTCTAGAGGAGAGAGAGTAATGTCCAAGCAATGATGTAAGGGCTTTCGAAGGTTGATCATTTTGAAGAAGCAGGTGAGAGAGTTGGAAAGTATGAGCAGAGTGAAAATACTGGAAAATCTCCATTCCCAAATAGACAAGGGCAATCACATTATCGGTGTAGCTGCTGGCTCCGGAATGACGGCGAAGTTTGCCAAACAGGGCGGTGCGGATTTTATTTTAGTATTAAACTCGGGCCGGTTCCGACAGATGGGGAGAAGTTCGCTAGCTGGTTATTTGCCGTTTGAAAACAGCAATAACATGGTGATGGATTTTGCTTCGAAAGAGATCATTCCTTTGGTCAAAGACATTCCTATTATTTTCGGCATTAATGCTACAGATCCGACAAAGGATATGGATGCTTATATCGATAAAATTAAAGAGAAGGGCTTCTCGGGGATCAATAACTATCCCACTGTTGGATTGATAGACGGACAATTCAGAGATGCACTGGAAACGGAAGGAAGCACTTATCTTAATGAACTGGCCGCGATCCGCACCGCTCACCGGAAAGATATGTTCACTATTGCATTTGTATTTAATGAAATACAGGCCGAGCAGATGCTTGAGGCGGGTGCGGATGTCATCTGTGTTCATTTAGGCTTAACAGGTGGCGGTCTATTGGGAGCAAAGAAGGTTTTTTCCCTGGAAGCGGCTAAAGTGATGGCAAACCAGATCTTTAAAAAATGTAATGAAATACGGCCCGAGGTCATTAAGCTGATCTACGGCGGTCCTGTAAAAACGCCTATCGATGTCCAGTACATGTACGGCAACAATGCTAATTTAATGGGGTATATCGGAGGTTCTGCCTTTGAAAGAATCCCTACCGAAAAGTTCATCACTAATATAACAAAAGCGTTTAAAGTATCGGGAAAGCTCGACGAAGATGATTTACTCGTCAAAATGCTAGATGGCATTACTAAGCATTATGATTATGTTGAGTTTGTGAAAAAGTATGTCTCCGCGCACTATATGAACGAGATATTGTTCATGGACTTGGCAAAGGTAGCTCATGTGTCCAGAAGCTATTTGAGCAGCCTATTTAAAAAAGAGGTTGGCTGCAGCTTTCCCGAATATCTCGTAAAATTCCGGATGGATAAGGCTACGGAAATTCTTGACCGGGAAAACATTCAGTTATCGGAGCTCAGCTCTTTGGTTGGTTATCAGGACTATGCTCAGTTCAGCAAGATGTTTAAGAAATATAAGGGCTGCACACCAAAACAGTACAAGCAAAAAAAGCAGGGAAAGTGAACATAAACACAAAAACACAAGACGTGATAACGTTTTCATAATAGAGTGAGAGCAGTATGATTAGCTTGTAGTTAATCGTACTGCTTTCTTTTTGAGGGCGCGCTCAGAAGATTTATCCGGCATGTACAGGCTGGATAAACAACGAAAGCTAAGGAGGAGGGTGAACAAGTGCCAACGATTGCGATTGCCGGAACATTTGATACGAAGGGCGCAGAATTTTTTTATGTTAAGGAATTGCTGGAAAGCTTGGGACTCAAAACATTCACGATCCATACCGGTGCATATGAGCCGACATTTCAACCTGATGTATCCAATGACGAGGTAGCAAAGGCAGCTGGTACAGACATTCAAACGGTCGCGAATAGCGATCGGGCCTACGCCACCGAGATGCTGTGTAAAGGGATGAAAAAGCTGGTGCCCGAGCTGTTTAAACAGGGTAAATTTGATGGCATCATCTCGTTTGGCGGTTCGGGCGGAACTTCATTGGTAACCCCGGCGATGCAGGCGCTGCCGATCGGTGTACCAAAAGTAATGGTATCCACAGTCGCTTCAGGAAATACCGCTCCTTACGTGGGAACCAGCGACATCGTTATGATTCCGTCAATCGTCGATGTTTCGGGACTGAACAGCCTCTCGGTAAAAATTTTCTCAAATGCAGCGTTTGCCATTGCCGGGATGGTTAAGTTTGAAAACAAAAAAGTGCTGGAGAAAAAGCCGTTAGTGGCCGCAACGATGTTTGGTGTAACAACCCCTTGTGTAACGGCAGCCAGAAAGTATCTGGAGGATCGCGGGTACGAAGTACTAGTGTTCCATGCCACAGGTACCGGCGGCAAAACGATGGAAGCGCTTGTTGATGCCGGTTTTATTGAAGGCGTTCTTGACCTTACCACCACAGAATGGGTGGATGAACTGGTTGGCGGGGTGCTGAATGCAGGCCCACACCGGCTCGAAGCGGCTTCGAAGCACCGCATTCCGCAGGTCGTTTCCGTAGGTGCAATCGACATGTGCAACTTTGGCCCCTACGATACCGTGCCTAAGCAATTTGCGAACCGCAATTTGTATAAACACAACCCGATGGTAACGCTGATGAGAACCTCTGTTGAAGAAAATGAAATCATCGGTAAAAAGCTTGTGGAAAAACTTCAGTTGGCCAAGGAGAAAACCGCGCTCTATCTACCGCTGAAAGGTGTCTCTGCCATCGATGTGGAAGGCCAGCCCTTCTATGGACCGGAGGAAGACAAGAAGCTATTTGATGTTCTGAGAAATGGCGTAAATCGTGACATCGTCGAAGTCGTTGAAATGGATTGCGACATCAATGATGTGAAATTTGCCGAAGCGGCAGCTCAAAAATTGATTGATTTGATGAATCAAAAATAAGCTTGTATATGAAACGGAGGGGAAAAATGAAACTCACTAAGTTGGATTTTTCCGTCGCTATTTTAGCAGGCTTAACTTGCTTGACGATGTATTTCAATTTGCCGGTATGGGCCTTGTTCATTGGTTGGGCTTGGTACTTTGCATTAGGCGCTAAGCCTGGTGCTTTCAAAGAAGCTATTCCCGCCATGCTGCTTGGCTACGTATTAGCTGCGGTCGCCGTTGTTGTCTATGCGGCATCCGGGCACCAAATGATCGCCTTGGTTTTGACCGTAGCCGTAACGGTATTTCTGATTATGTTATCGCTAAAAACTTCGGTGTTCAGCTGTTCACTAGCTTCATTTAATGCTTACTCCTGCATGTTTGCAGGGTATTATGCCGGGAACTTCCCGAAAGTGGAGTCCATCTCTCTTGACCTCAACAATGTTCTGATTTGTGTGTTATGGCTTGTGCTGGCTAATGTTGTAGGACTTCTGTGCGGCTACATTAGCGTAACCGTTGGTAACTTGGGCAACAAAAGCAAGTAACGAGGATTTTTCAAAAAATTCAGATATGATATAGGAGGTTTTATCCATGCTTACAAAATCCAGAAAAGAAATTGTCGATGGCTTCCGGGAGCAAATTAAACAAGGCAAGATACTGGTAGGGGTTGGTGCCGGTACAGGGATTACGGCAAAAAGCAGTGAAGCCGGCGGCGCCGATATGCTTATCATCTACAACTCTGGTCGGTACAGAATGGCAGGACGCGGATCTTTGGCTGGCCTGCTCTCCTATGGCGATGCGAACCAAATTGTCGTAGAAATGGGCTCAGAAGTGCTGCCGGTCGTGAAGCATACTCCAGTACTCGCCGGGGTTTGTGGTACGGACCCATTCAGAGTGATGGATGTCTATTTGAAACAATTGAAGGATCAAGGCTTTAACGGGGTACAAAACTTCCCGACAGTCGGTTTAATCGATGGTACGTTCAGACAAAACCTTGAAGAAACCGGCATGGGATACGGCCTAGAAGTCGAAATGGTCCGGAAGGCACATGAATTAGACATGCTGACGACACCTTATGTATTTGATCCTGAACAAGCGAAAGCAATGGCTGAAGCCGGGGCCGACCTCCTCGTAGCTCATATGGGCCTGACGACTAAGGGGACAATCGGTGCTAAAACAGCGCTGACCCTGGATGATTGCGTGAAGAAAATTTCCGACATTGTGAAGGCAGGAAAATCCGTCAATCCGGACATTTTGGTCATTTGCCATGGCGGTCCTATTGCCGAACCAGAAGATGCTAAATACATCATTCAAAGAACAGAAGGCATCGTTGGATTCTTCGGGGCATCCAGTATTGAACGGCTTGCGGCGGAAAAAGGAATCAAAGCGCAAACGGAAGCCTTTAAATCGATTAAGAAATAAGATAGCAGGGCTGCCTCAGGTCTAGGAAAGACCCAAGGCAGCCCTGACCATTTGGTAGGAGCTGAATATTTGTGCTTTTTTCAGCTTTTTGAAGTGTCGATATTAACGGATCTGGCAGCTTGATCCCAGACGACACTAATACCAAGCAGCTTACCAAAGTCGCCGATCTTTACATAGGTGATTTGATTAATGGCTTCGCCTTCCGGGGCGTTCAAATTTTGATTTTTATAAACTATGGTTGTAGCGCCAGTAGCAGCATCGTGCTGAACCTTAGCGCCGAGCGCTTCTGCTACGGCCTGAAGGGGCACATAGATCTGATTTTGAATCATAATCGGGTTGAGCTTTAGAGTTTGAACCTTGCCGTTGATCGTAATTTTTGCGTCCGTATTCACATAGTCGACGTTTGCGATCGGCGTTGTCGGAAGCGGCTGCAATAGTTGAGCCGGAATTTTGAAGGCGTACAGGCTGTCGTCTGCCTGAGCTATCAAAACGCCGTCCTCGATATGAAATGCTTCAAAGCTTCGCGCTTGTGTCTGGTAGCGGAACAAAGCTTTGCCCGTGATAACGTTAAGCGCATAAATTTCACCATCGGTCTGACCCACGAACATTCCGGAATTGTAGAAATCCAGCCGGCTTACAGGGTTATCTAGTCCTTCATAATCCACCCGCTCGTCATTGAGCACCTTAATCGCCTGAATGCCGCCGCCATATTCTTTTTCAAAGAATAACTTGTTATTGTATGGGCCGGCAATCCACTTCCCGTTGTATTGGTACGTTTTTGGCTGCTGTTCATCGCCCGGTTTTCGATAATCGTACCGAAAAATGGCATTATTCGCTTGAATGAACAGAAACTGCCCGTCCGTGGCAGATGTATATACCTGGGTCGATAACGCATCCTGACCCTCTGGAATTTTAATATACTGCCGTTCTTCTACCGCTTTTCCGGTTGACAGCTCAATCACGCTTAACGGGTATTGGTAGGTATTTGAATCGTTTGGTGGCCAGGTGTCTCGACTGTAAAGATATCCGTCTTTAATGAGCAGCGGACTTGGGATACTGCCAGCTCGCCACAACGTTTTGCCCGTTTGTTTGTTTATCGCATATGTCACATCCACCGTGAGGGCCCCCGACTCCCAGGTGCTGGCAAGCAGTTTGTCATCCACAACCATCATGCTGCCGCTGTTAAGCACAGAACCGTTCGACCATTTCAATTTTCCGGTCGCTTTGTCATAAGCGAGTATTCCTTTATTTGTATTCGCGTAAACCGTATCCTTGTCAAATGCGAAGCTGAACACCGACTGTCCCTTTACGGAAGCGGACTTCCATTTGGTCGTTCCTGTTTTAGCCGAAACCATATAGACTCTTCCGTTCGTATCGGATACCAGGATTGTTCCGTTTTGATAGATAACCTGTGTCAGAAGCTTCTCCCCGTAGGTCCATATCGTCTTCCCCGTTTTGGCATTAGCTGCGACTAACTTTCCGTTCTTCAGGTAGAAAATCGTACCTTCACCTACAGCTACACGATCTGCACCATATCTATACGATTCGGAGGGATGTCCCAAATTTGTACTCCAAATCGGTTTTGCTACAGGTACTTTATTTAGGTAGCTTGGCAATGAATAACCGCTATAGCTGTGGTTCGGCTGCACATAATCTGCTGCGCTTGCGGTTGAAGCCGCCAAGGTCAGTGATAACCCCGCAATAATCGTCCATTTTAACCCGTTTCTTAACATAACTGACCTCCCTTTCTACATAACATTAAGATAGACGCACCGATCCTTAAGAAAGTTGTAGCTATAGTAACGCATGTAGGTTTGAATATCATAAATATGAAAAGGTGGAATGATTATGGAGTGGTACTTGAAAGTGCTTAAAAATTACGTAGGTTTTCAAGGAAGGGCGAGACGTAAGGAATACTGGATGTTTATTCTTTTTAATTGGATTATTGCCTTGGCCTTATCCCTTGTCTTGGGACTGTTTAATCAATCATTAGGTGCTACATTGAGCTATATTTATAGTTTGGCCGTTTTACTGCCGGGTCTAGCAGTTGCAGTTCGCAGGTTACACGATACGGGCAGAAGTGGATGGATGATCTTGCTGAGTTTGATTCCTTTAGTTGGTGTGATTATTTTAATTGTATTTATGTGCCAGGATAGTCAAGAGGGCTCAAACCAATATGGACCCAATCCTAAAACGTTTGGATAATGCCTGATACATAGCTTACCGGATCACCAGAAAACTTGAGAAGAAAGGCGGATGACTCTGTCTTTCTTTTTTCATGGTAATGAAATTTTACAAACTATCAATCTATCATTGATATTAGTAAGGAATAGCTATTGTATGTTAATAATATGTAAGAATAGTAAACTTTTTTGGAGGTTGATACGATTGATAGGTTGGATTATATATAAAAGTTCCATAAATGACGTTAAGCCTGAAACGTTTGAAATAAAACGCCTGATGGAGGAAGCTGAGAAACAGGATATCGAAATCCGTGTTCTGGCGCCGGAGCAGTTTGAGTTGATCGTAACGCGGGATGACCGCAAGAGCGTTATGGTTGACGGGGAGGTGCAACAGCTTCCCGATTTTGTGCTGCCTCGTATGGGGGCAGGTACGAATTATTTCGGACTCGCGCTTATCCGGCATTTGGAGCGGCTTGGGGTGCGAACTTTCAACTCGTCCCAAAGTATTGATACGGTGAAAGACAAGCTGTACACCCAGCAGATTTTGGCAGAGTATAATCTGCCTGTGCCTAAGACGATGCTGATTCGCTCAAAAGTGGATGTTAACCTGGTGGAGAAGCACCTGGGCTTTCCTGTTGTCGTCAAGACAATTTCCGGGTCGCAGGGTAGCGGCGTATTTCTGGCCGAAACGAAATCAAAGTTTATCGATTTGCTGGAGATGATTAATGCTTATAAGGAAAATGCCACGATGATTTTGCAGGAGTTCGTGGAATCAAGCCGAGGCATGGATTTAAGGGTGCTGACGATCGGAGGCCGCGCGGTGGCGGCGATGAAGCGATACTCTGGCAATGACAGCTTTAAGGCCAATTATTCCCGTGGAGGTAAAGTCGAGCCGTTCGAGATTAATCCGGAAATTGAGTGGCTGGCACTGGAAACGTCGCGGCTGCTGAATTTGGACATCGCCGGTATCGACTTGTTGTTCGACGGGGATCACTACAAAATATGCGAGGCGAATTCATCCCCGGGATTTGAAGGGCTTGAATCGTGCTGTCAGGTCAATATTGCAGAAGAAATATACAATTTTTTGCGAGTGCGGCTGAACCGGTTTGAGCTGAAAATATAGAGTGCGGAGGCTAGGACGCTCGTAAAAGGCCAGCCCTCCCAAACATCGGGAGGGGTTATCCTTGTAAAATAGCTATAAGCAGGATCGCCCAGCCAGTGAGGAAGCAAATTCCGCCGAGCGGCGTTATGGCGCCAAGCTTACGAATGCCTGTTAAGCTTAGAGCGTATAAACTCCCAGAGAACAAAATGATCCCGGCCAACAGGAACCAGCCGGCTGTAACGACCAGTGAAGCATGAGCGGATTGATCGGCGATGATACCGAGCAGAATTAAGCCTAATCCATGAGCGATGTGGTACTGGATGCCGGTCTGATACGTCTTTAGTTTTTCCCCGACAAGTATATTTTTCAGGGCATGCGCGCCGAAGGCTCCCAGCGCAACGGCAAGAAACATCATGATGGCGCCAAGCGCTACCAATGTTTGCATAATTAATCACCTCTCTTCTATATTAATGTTTCTATGATGTAGAGGGCAAGGCGATCAATTGATATAAATCGTGATAGGTTCAAAGAAACGAATGGTTGGGGTTAAGCTGTTAGAATGATGTGTAAAAAAAGCAAGGCTGCCCTGAAGGCAACCTTGCTTTTTGCTTCGAGAAAGAGAATAACGAATCGTAGAAAGTTGTTGTTACTTTTTTATTTTGTAGGCAGCTCGATTTGCCCATACCCATAGGTCGTAAACCAATTTTTAACCGTGTTAATATCTTTGGAGTAGGACAGGCAAAGTAGCAGAAGCATCCGGGCATGGGCTGCGTTCAAATTGTCGCCAGCGATGATGCCGTCTCCGGTGGAGTAGTTGCTGCCAGATCCGGTACGGGTCGTCATAACGAAGACAACACCTTTATCAATCGCAGCCTTCCGTTCTTCGCTCATCGCCTTGGAGATGCCGCCCGCGCCGGTTCCGGCGGTGACGATCCCTTTGGCACCGTTCGCCACAAATCCGCTAATGGCGCCAGCTCCGGCATCTTGGTAAGAGTAGGCAATTTCGACTTTGGCAAGATCAGTTTTGGAGATTTTGGTCAGGTCAAACGGAGTAGCCCATTCGCTAGCGGGCTTCAGCGCGCGAAATGGAGCGCGGTAGACGCGAATCATTTTCTCATCAATAAACCCAAGTGCACCGACCTCTGGCGTTACGAAAGTATCTGTACGGTAGGAGTTGGTTTTAGTCACTTCGCGGGCGGCATGGAATTCGTCATTTAGCATCAGAACGGTGCCGAAATATTTCGTTTTCCCGCTCGCCGCGAGTTTGATGGCGTTATACAGATTCGCCGGTGCGTCCGTTCCTATGACGGTCCATGGTCTCATTGAGCCGGTAACTATTACAGGTTTCGGGCTGCGTACCGTCAGGTCGAGGAAGTAAGCGATCTCCTCCATCGTATCGGTACCGCTGGTAACAACGACGCCATCTTGCGTTTTTAAAGCTTCGTCTACCTTTAGGGACAAGTCGTATAATTGTTGAATGGTATATGCGCTGGATCCCGAATTGCCGAATTGATATGTACTTACCTCAGCGATCTGGTCCTTGTTGGGTAGTGCCTCTACCAGGTCTGCGATAGGAAGTGAACCTGCTTTATAGGTAGTAAAGCTTGTTTCATCTGTAGATTTACCGGCTAAAGTTCCGCCTGTGGCGATGACCTCAACCTTCGGCAGCTTCTTAACAGTTTCCGAAACGATGCTTGTGCTATCGACCGAGGCTGCGGCTGCGGAAGACGGTGAGAGATACATAGTGGGAAGTAGAGCGGAGACGGCTAGCCCAGTGGCGAGCACCCATTTTAAACTATAAGATTTCCATGACTTCATTCTATCGACCTCCATGATGTTAGTTTGTTAACGATATGTTAGATAAAATAACATAATCATCGTTAACTTGAATGAATTATAGATTGATGTTAAGTATATTTACAAATCGAAAATATAGTAAGGTAAGCGGTTAAATCACGCTATTTCTTAATATATTGGGATTTTTCGCTATAAAAGACCTTTAGTAAGAAAAATCTTGAATTAATAATTGTGTAATAATACATTACATCAAGTAGAAAGTTCATATTTTTTTCGAAATAGATGCAGGGGCAGGGTGTACGGTGAACGTCTATTGTATTGGGAGGAGGGGAGAGTCATTGATGAAGCGTCATTTCTTATAAAGTTCAAACAAGGGGATCCTAGCGCATTTCGCTGGTTGGTTCAGGAGTATGGAACCTACATATATCGTGTAGCTTACTCGGTCCTGCATGATGCGAAGGAAGCAGAAGATGCTGCCCAGGAAATCTATCTACAAATCTACAAATCTCTCCCTGAATATCGTTCCCGCGGCTTAAAAACATGGATGACCCGCATTGCTGTCAACAAAGCGATAGATTTGAAACGTAAACGGGATCGCCGTAAAGAAGAGCAGTGGGATCCATCCAACCTTGCCCTTAAGATTCCTGTTCAGGAAGACGAAATATTAGCAGGCATGATGGATCAAGAGCGGAATCAGGAGCTTAAACGTAAAATTTTCGAGCTGCCTGAGAGTCATCGTCAGATTGTGACTGAGTTTTATTTGAACGGCAAGAGTCATGAGCAGATCGCCGCTGATCTCAGCGTGAGTGTAAAAACGGTAGAATCCAAGCTATATCGGGCTAGAACTTATATTCGTGAGCATTGGAAGATGGGGGAATGGGGATGAACCGGATGAAGGCAAACGAACGGGATCTCTGGGAGAAATACATACGAGGGGAGACTCCTCCGGATACAGCCAAGCGACTGGATGCGCTGTTAGCCGAAAATCCCGAAGCTTTTGACGCCTATTTAGAGGTTTTTGCTTCCTTGGAGCAGGAGCTTCCGATTCCAGAGAATGAGCAGCATTTTATACAGAACGTTCTGGGTGCGCTGCCGCAGGAGAAGCAAAACATCAAGGGCGTTCACGAGTCTGACAAACAGGCGAAATCTTGGATTTATAACCCTCTGTTCCATTATGCTATTGCCGCTTCCATCACGGTATTGCTGTTAACAAGCGGATTTTTCGACCTGCTGTCCGCAGAAGCGAACAAGGTCATTAGCCGCCCTCCGGATGCTTCGATGAGTAAGCACGTCGTTGATCAAGCATCGGCTTGGATCGATAAATTTCAAAGTAAGAGATAACTTGAAACGAGGAAAGGAAGGATAAACATGCCATACAACCGAAACCGGATGCTGGCTTTTCTATTAAACTTTATCCCGGGTTTAGGACACTTATATTGGGGGAAAAGAGGACGCGGCATTTTCTACCCGATGTTCTTCTTTGGCGGTCTGCTGAGCGGGGTGCTGCTCTCCATCGCCAGCAACGATGGATTTTTCTTTATGCTTGCTGGTGTACTGGCTCTCATTCTCTGGGGGATCTCAATGATCGACCTGTTCGTAGTTATGCTTCGTGAGCCTGCTTCCATCCACTCGCCGTATGGGGATATTCACGACCCGATGCAGCCGATTTCCGGGGCCGGGCGGGAATCGGAAAAGTTCTACACCATTTTGCTGTCCTTTGTTCCTGGCTTAGGCCATTTTCAACTAGGGCTCATGCAGCGGGGGTTGTCATTTCTGATCGCCTTCTTCGGCTTGATCACGATGATGTTCTTTGCTACAGGAATCACTCATGAGGATGGATTCCTGCTGTTTCTCGGCCTGTTGCCGATTATATGGCTGTACAGCATGTTTGATGCGGTTCAGCTTGTTCACCGCAAGCAGGCTGGAGAACCGCTGCTTGACCGCACGCTGTTCGATGAATGGGAGAACGGCAGAATTGAGGGGCGCCGCAGCAAGGTGCTGGCAACGCTGCTCTCCGCATTTCCTGGTGCGGGACAAATGTATTTGGGCCTTCAAAAACGCGGTCTGCAGATGATGGTACTGTTTATGGCCAGCTTCTACATTATCGACGTTCTAAGATTGTCGCTATTCCTGTTCCTCATTCCAATCATTTGGTTCTACTGCTTCTTCGACGGCCTGCAGCAAACGAGTCGGTACGGTATTTTGCCGATGGAGGATCAGCCGCTCATTGAAATCCGAGGCAACCACCAGCATTGGCTGGGGTGGGTGTTGATCGCTTTGGGTGTTTACTATGTTGGCATGGAGTTAATTGTACCTGTGCTTGACAACTATTTTCCTTGGTTTCGGTTTGATTACCTGATACATCAATACTTGCGGCCCTTCTTCGTTTCGCTGATCTTGATCGGAGGCGGTCTGAAGCTGCTTTGGAAGCCGAAACGCCGTGATGTGTTCTGGGAAGACGGGGAAATCTAAGTATATCCTATATGTTATCAAGCTAAATACAATCGTTAAGAAGTAGAGAGATTATTGCCCTTTGGACAGAATCTCTCTATTTTCTTTTAGCGGCTTGAATTTGATACAATTCAGAAAGTGGATCAACATAAAGGAGAATATTCGGATGTTCAAAATATTTATCGTCGAAGATGACAATCAACTCGTCGCCCTTCTGGATGAATACCTGCAGCGTTTTGGTTACAGCACGTATGCGGTGACAGATTTTGGCGCCGTAAAGACGGATTTTGAGCAATATGCTCCGCATCTCGTCCTGCTCGATGTCAATCTGCCGAAATATGACGGTTATTATTGGTGCCGTCAGATTCGCAATTTGTCCACCTGTCCTATTATCTTTCTATCAGCACGTGAAGGTAAGATGGATCAGGTCATGGCGCTGGAAAATGGGGCGGACGACTACATCACGAAGCCGTTCGATTATGATATCGTTATCGCGAAAATTATGAGTCAGCTCCGCCGGGCGTATGGGACTTATGCCGGGAATGCGGATGAGCGCACGTTGACCGTATCGGGCCTTCGGCTAGACCGGGATCGCCTGCATCTTAGCTTATACGAAACGCGAGTGGAGCTAAGCTTAACGGAAGTTAAAATATTGGACGAGCTCATGAGCAAGTGCGAACAGGTCGTCAGCCGGGAACGGTTACTGGAAAAAATATGGGATGATCAGGCCTTTGTCGATGATAACACGCTAAACGTGTATGTGACCCGGGTTAGAAAGAAGCTGTCGGCGTTAGGCATTGATGATGCGCTGCAAACCGTGCGCGGACAAGGCTATCGCCTGGTTCCGCAATGGGAGGGGTAGAGAGTGAGGCTTTTTCTTAGGGAGCAGCGCCCGTTGATTTTGATTTATGCTTTACAGCTGGTGTTGACTTCCGTGGTCTATTGGCTGGACGGTTACCGTAATCTGGCGAACAGCTTATACGCCGCGTTACTAAGCGGATGCTTGCTGCTGGCCTACCTGGTTTATCGTTATATCACAAATCGGACGTTTTACCGTCGTCTTGAGGAGCCGTCAACCTCGCTGCAAGATTTTACTGATGTGAAACCAGGTTCGCCATTGTCGGAAGGCCTGCATCATCTGCTGAAAGCGCAATATCGCTATTATTTATCCGAAATTCACGAGCAGCAAAGCAAAGTAGAAGCACATCTGCATTTCATCAATCAGTGGGTGCACCAGATGAAGACCCCTGTATCGGTTATTCATCTCATGGTGCAAAATGAGGATGATCCGAGATCGGTTGCGATTGAGGACGAGATAGACCGCCTGCGAAAAGGGCTGGAGATGGTGCTGTACACCGCACGTCTGGATACGTTTGAGCATGATTTTTACGTCGAGACTCTGGATTTGGAGAAGCTGGTCCGCTCGGTGACGTCCTCTCAAAAACGGCTGTTCATCCGGCGAAAGGTGTTTCCACAAATCGAAATTGAAGGTGATTTATCCATCGCCTCGGACGAGAAGTGGCTGTCGTTTGTGTTGGTACAGATCGTAACGAATGCCGTGAAGTATACGGTGAAGGAAAATGCCAAGGTTCAATTTCACGGTTATGTCCGCGATAAGGATACGGTGCTGGAAATCGCTGACGAGGGGATCGGAATCCCCGAAAGCGACCTGCCACGTGTATTTGACCCCTATTTCACCGGTGAAAACGGGCGCCGTTTTCAAGAGTCTACGGGGATGGGCATGTACCTGGTAAAGCAAATATGCGGCAAATTAGGTCACCGGGTAGAGCTGGAGTCCAAGATAGGTAAAGGCACTACGGTTCGGATCGTGTGGTCTTAATCCCCAATTCAAGACCCAAATCTTACAAGGAAGTAAGGTAACTGTAAGGTTGAGCGATGGTTTAGGCCGTCTCAGCCTTTATATAATAAACTCAGGTCAGGGTAAAGGAGTACCGTTATGCCGGTTCTGGAAGTTCGAGCGTTATCAAAAATTTATGAAGGGAAAATAGCCACCAAAGCGCTGGACCATGTCACTTTTCGGATAGAGGAGGGGGATTTCGTAGGTATTATGGGTCCGTCGGGCAGTGGAAAAACAACACTGCTTAACGTGATCTCAACGATCGATGAGCCGACCTCCGGGGAAGTCATCTTGAATGGACAAAATCCGCACCGGATGGATCGGCAGCAAACGGCTTTGTTCCGGCGGCGCGAGCTGGGGTTTATTTTTCAACACTTTAATTTGCTCGATACACTCACGGCTGAGGAAAACATGGTGCTGCCTTTAACGCTGGATGGGATTTCCGTACGCGATATGAAGGCTAAGGCTCAGGAGATGGCTTCCCGTCTCGGCATCGAGTCCGTCTTAAACAAATACATGTACGAAATGTCAGGCGGTCAAATGCAGCGAACAGCTATCGCCCGGGCGATGATTCATGAACCGTCGCTGATTTTGGCAGATGAGCCGACCGGAAACCTTGATTCCAAATCGTCCAGAGATGTAATGGAGGCATTTGCGCGCATGAACGAACAGTATAAGGCGACGATTATGATGGTGACGCATGACGCGCTGGCGGCGAGCTACTGCCACCGCGTACTCTTTATCAAGGATGGAAAGTTGTACAACGAGCTTTATAGGGGAAACAACCGGCAAGCCTTTTTCCAGCGAATCATTGATATGATGTCCCTGCTGGGAGGAGATAGCCATGAACTTTCGTCAATTCGCCTTTAACAATGTTCTGCGTAACAAACGAATTTACGCCGCCTATTTCCTAAGCAGCTCCTTTTCGGTGATGATTTTTTTCGTTTGCGCCATGTTTTTGTTTCATCCGGACTTGCGGGAAAAGCTGGTGTATCATTCGGCGCTGTATGTGCTCGAGACGGCGGAAGCGATCATGTATGTGTTTTCGGTATTCTTTGTCATTTATTCAGTTGGGTCGTTTCTTCGGTCACGTAAAAAAGAATTCGGCATCTTGCTGCTGCATGGCATGACGGAAAAGCAGCTGCGCAGGCTGGTGTTTTTGGAAAATATGCTTATCGGAGCCGGAGCAATTGTGTGCGGTATGGCCGGCGGCATATTAACCGCCAAGCTATTTTTGATGTTCGGTTCGAACCTGTTGGGCATTCCTCCGCTATCGTTCCATATAACGTGGTCCAGTCTGCTACTGACGATTTTTTCGTTTACGCTGTTGTTTCTACTAATTTCACTTCTTACGACCGTGCTGCTCGGGCCGCACCGGCTCATTGATCTGTTGCAAACCGGGATTAGGCCGGCTTTGCAGACTAAAGCGTCAGTGCCATTATCGCTGTTAGCGGCTGCTTTACTGGGGTTAAGCTATGTGCTGGCCGTTACAACATCTGCTTCCACGTTGATGATCCGAATGCTGCCGGTGACGGGGATGACGATATTAGGAACCTATTTGTTTTTCAGTCAATTTAGCGTATTTCTGATTGAGGCGGTGAAGAAGCGGCTTCGTTTTTACTGGAAAAAAACGAACCTGGTCACGATTTCGAACCTCGCTTACCGGATGAAGGACAATGCGGTCATGCTCTTTCTGGTGACCATCATTTCCACGGTTACGTTTTGCGCGATGGGCGCATTTGCCTCGATCAATCGGATGGCCGATGAGTTCGAGCATGATTACCCGGTGGATATCGGTTATGTCAGCAAAGCTGGTAACAAGCTGGAGACGGAGTATATAAAGCTCATTGATAACGAATTGACTACGAGAGGCATCCGTTACCGTACGGAAAAGCTGCCAGTTTATTTGGTTGGCATCGCTTCCTCCACCGAAGCATCTTCTCCAGATCGTCTTCCAGTCATTGCTTACTCGGACTACCGGAGACTTATGACCACTGCAGGATTTCTGGTTCATGAGAAGGAGCTGAAAAATAACGAAGCTCTTGTGTTGATAAGCTCTCAGCGTGAGAAGCTGCTGCTGAAGCATCGAAAGCTTGTAGGTTATGTGTTGAAGGATCAAGGGCTTCGCATTCGGGAGATCGGGCTGACGGAGCATGTGGCCATTCCGGAATGGCTCACTGAGCAGATAGGGAATGACCGGGACGGCTCCTACTCTGGCTTGGTTGTAAGCGACGAGTTTGTGCAGCGCATTAAATCGCCGCTTGAGGTTGACCGTCTGACGGCTTTCTTTGTGGATCATTTGCAGCGAACGGAGGGCCTCGCCTCTTCCCTTGCGGAGAAGGGGGAGGTTCGCTACAAAGAGGGCAAATCATACTCGATGACGGTAAGCGGAACGCTGTACAAAGTGCAGCGGACTACCTACGGGGCGCTGCTCTTTTTTGCCCTGCTGGTCGGAACGGTATTTTTCATCGCTGCAGGCAGCTTCCTGTATTTCAGGCTTTACAGCGATCTTGAATACGACCGAAGGCAATATGCAGCCATGGCCAAGCTGGGCTTGACGGATAAGGAATTAGCCGCAATTGTCACGAGACAAATCGGCTTATTATTTTTCGTTCCGATCGTGCTCGCCATCATACACAGCTTGTTTGCATTTATCGCAATGCAGAGCTTTTTCAATTTTTCGGTCGTCTGGGAAACAGGGCTTATATTATGCACATTTTTGCTGGTGCAAGTCGTGTATTTCTTTTTTATTCGCGCCCGCTATTTACGAAATGTCAGAAAAACGATGAGATCAACCTGAACGGAGGTAGAGTGTGGAAAACTGGATTACACAATTTATGGAGCAATACGGGTATTTCGGCATTTTTCTTCTAATAGCTTTGGAGAATGTATTTCCTCCGATCCCGTCGGAAGTCATTCTGACGTTTGGAGGTTTTATGACCACATATACAAGCCTGACGGCGACAGGGGTAATCATAGCTTCAACTTTGGGGTCTGTGATTGGAGCGGTCATTCTCTATGGAATCGGCTATCTGCTGAATGTGGACCGTTTGGAGAAATGGATTGACCGGTGGGGCCGGTACATTAGGGTGAAAAAAGCGGATATTCGTCGGGCGGATGCCTGGTTCGAGCGATACGGTTACTGGACGGTGCTGTTTTGTCGTATGATTCCGCTTATTCGCAGCCTGATTTCCATTCCGGCCGGGATGGCTAAAATGAAATTTGGTTTGTTCCTGTTCTTTACGACCATCGGCACGTTAATTTGGAATATTGCACTTGTACTGGTCGGTGCGGCAGTAGGGGGATCTTGGGAGCAGATCGTTGAGTTCATGGATATTTATTCATACGTTGTTTATGGATTAATCGCAATCGGGCTAACGCTGATACTCCTTTGGCTGGTTCGGAAAAGAAAACAAGCGTCATGGGAGTCGCTGGAAAAAGGAGAGTAACTATTAGTGGATATTATCGGTATCATCAAAGCGATTATTTTGGGACTGGTGGAGGGACTGACGGAGTTCGCTCCGGTCTCGTCCACCGGTCATATGATTATTGTGGACGACATGTGGCTGCAAACGCAGCAGCTGTTAGCCTCCAAATATGTAGCGAATACGTTTAAAGTGGTGATTCAGCTTGGCTCGATTTTAGCTGTAGTTGTTGTCTTTTGGAAAAGGTTCATCGATTTGTTAGGGCTGTCGCGTTTTCTGAAAGGGAAAGGTAATCACAAACTCCAATCCGCAAGCGAAGCGGACCATCTCGCCCTAACTGGACAATCTGGAGTAAATCCGCCGCGGCTCAAACTGGCCCAGGTGATCGTCGGATTGATTCCGGCAGGGATTCTCGGAACGTTGACCGAGGACTATATTGATGAGTATTTGTTTTCTACATCAACCGTGTTGATCGGACTTGTTTTAGGGGCTGTGCTTATGATTATTGCGGACCGGTTCGGACCAAAGGAGCCGACGGTGAAGACTGTGGATCAGATTACTTATAAGCAAGCTCTGACGATTGGCTTGTTTCAATGCTTCTCGGTATGGCCGGGGTTTTCTCGTTCGGGCTCCACGATTTCCGGCGGGGTATTGATGGGAGTAAGCCACCGGGCGGCGGCCGACTTTACCTTCATTATGGCCGTACCGATTATGGTCGGGGCGAGTGGCATTTCTTTATTTAAGAACCTGCAATATTTCACCCCAGAGGCGCTGCCATTCTTTATCGCCGGGTTCATTAGCGCCTTTGTCTTTGCACTGCTCTCGATCCGCTTTTTCCTGAAGCTGATCAATCGCATCAAATTGGTGCCGTTTGCGGTGTACCGGATTTTGCTGGCTATCGTCATTTGGGTCGTTTACTTTTAAAAGAGGGGCTGGACTAAAGAACTTTTTATGATTAATGAGGAATTGTGGTATCTATTTTCGCTCTCAGGTATAGTAAGCGATCAGTAAATGTGTAGATTAACTAGTGAAAAACGGGGTATTGACAGGACTCTTAATGATGGATAAATTCACTAGTTGCATTTTATACAGTTAAATAGTTCCTTTTTGGCAGCATCGAGCATTTAGCTGCAGAAAGTGCAGCTATTAGAGGTGAAATGACCCTATACAGCCAAATTGCACCAACTTAAATGTACATAATGCAGCTAAAATCAAAAAGTCCACAAGCTGCCCGGATATAGCTGCACATAATACATTTAATACGTATGGTAGGGGGGAGAACAGAAGAGATGGGAGGTATGGGGTGAAAAACGGTGGGACCCCCATACCTTTCCTTCTCCATGCGCTAACGTACGTGGTTCACCTTAACGAAACCGTCCAAAGAATTTTTTGAACGGTTTTTTCATTTGAGAAGGCTACCCGCAGGTGCAGCTCAGCACCGGTTTTCTCGCGGCTCCGGTTTCGTCTAAACGGGTCACTGGAGTAGTATAAGGAGCATTTAGCAAAATGTCCGGGTGCTCCTCTGCTTCCTTCACGATCCTGATCATCACGTCGATGAAGGCGTCGAGCGTCTCCTTGCTTTCCGTTTCCGTTGGCTCAATCATTATACATTCCTCTACATTCAGGGGAAAATAGATGGTCGGCGGATGGTATCCGAAATCAAGGAGTCTCTTCGCCACATCAAGTGTGCGGATACCGTATTTAGCGAGTCCCTTGCCGGACATGACGAATTCATGCTTACATAATTCCGGGTAAGGCAGGTCGAAATACGGGGCTAGCCGGTGCATCATATAATTGGCGTTCAGTACAGCGTCCTCTGACACCTGACGTAATCCTTGCGGACCTAGACTGCGGATATAGGTGTAGGCGCGGACGAGAATCCCGAAATTGCCATAAAAAGCTTTCACCCTACCGATGGAGCTGGTCGAAGTGCTTGGATTTTCCCCGTGGCTGCCGCGGATCGCGTAGCGTCCCGATTCCTCCTTGATCACTGTCGGCTCGGGGAGGAAAGGCTTAAGCAACTCCTTCACACCGACCGGGCCAGCGCCAGGGCCGCCGCCGCCATGCGGTGTGCTCATCGTTTTGTGCAGGTTTAGATGGACGACATCAAAGCCCATATCGCCCGGGCGCGTAATTCCCATGATCGCATTGGAATTGGCCCCGTCATAATAAAGCAACCCCCCGGCAGTATGCACAATTTCGGCGATCTGGACAATGTCTTCCTCGAACAGGCCAATCGTGTTCGGGTTCGTGAGCATAAGCGCCGCCGTATCGCTACCGACGGAGGCTCGCAGCGCGTCAAGATCTACCATGCCGCGCGCGGTGGAGGGGATGGTTACCGTCTCGAAGCCAGCGACGGAAGAACTGGCTGGATTCGTTCCGTGCGAGGAATCCGGCACGATTACTTTAGTCCGGTTCTCCCCGCGGCTTTCATGGTAGGCGCGGATCATCATCAGGCCCGTCCATTCCCCGTGGGCTCCGGCCGCCGGCTGCAGGCTAACCTCGTCCATCCCGGTAATACCGGCAAGGTCTTCCTGTAGACGGTACATTAGCTCCAATGCTCCTTGCAGGCTATCCTCAGGCTGATAAGGATGGATTTTAGAGAAGCCGGGGTACCGGGCTACATCTTCGTTGATTTTCGGATTGTACTTCATCGTACAAGAGCCGAGCGGGTAAAAGCCGTTGTCTACGCCGAAATTACGGCGCGACAGACCGGTATAATGGCGAATTACATCGACTTCGTAAACCTCGGGGAAGGCGGGGGCTTCGCCGCGCAGCCGGCCGGCTGGTATCAGCTGCTCCTTAGGAACGACAGGAACGTCGCATTCCGGAAGAGAATAGGCAATCCTGCCCGGGCGGCTTCGTTCAAAAATCAGCAGGCTATCTTCTTTAGCTCCGTTCATTTCATTCATAACGATTCCTCCAATAGGCTTGCGAATTGGTCAATCTCCGCTTTCGTTCGTTTTTCGGTGACAGCCACCAGCATATGAGCGGAAAGCTCCGAGTAGCTACGGCCAAGCTCATAACCGCCAATAAATCCTGCTTCCAGAAGTCTTGTTTGCAGCTTCTTCATATCGGTATTTTCGGGGAGGTGAATCACGAATTCATTAAAAACAGGTGCATCAAACGCAAGGCTTACTCCCGGAATGGAGGCCAAGCGTTCCTTGGCGTAGTGGCATTTCTGCAAATTGAGCTCAGCTACCTCAGCCATGCCTTGCTTGCCCATAACAGACATATAGACCGAGGCGGTTAACGCCAGTAGAGCCTGATTAGAGCAAATGTTGGAGGTCGCCTTCTCGCGCCGAATATGCTGCTCACGCGCCTGCAGCGTCAGCACGAAGCCGCGCTTGCCGTTTCGATCGACGGTTTGCCCGACGATTCGCCCGGGAATTCGGCGCATATACGCCTCGGATACGGCGAAAAATCCACAGGTAGGGCCGCCAAATGAAGGTGAGATGCCGAGCGGCTGCGCATCACCGACGACGATATCAGCGCCAAGTTTACCGGGAGCTTCAAGGAGCCCTAACGAAAGCGGGTTGCTGCTGACGATCATGAGGCCGCCGTGTTCATGAATCAGCTTCGCCATGCCTTCAATGTCTTCAATTGCACCGAAGAAGTTAGGGTTTTGTACCAGAACGGCTGCGGTATCTTTCGTGACCGCAGCCGTAAGCGCCTCAATGTCCGTCACGCCCTCAGACCAGCCAACCTCTACAATGTCAAGGTTCAGGCCGTGTGCATAGGTTGCCAGCACCTGTCTGGCCTCGGGGTGAACGGTTCGGGAGACGACCAGCTTCTTGCGCCGGGTCGCGGATGCTGCAAGCGATCCTGCCTCGGCGATCGCCGTTGCCCCGTCATACATGCTGGCATTGGCTACTTTTAGCCCTGTCAGCTCACAAATGTACGACTGAAATTCGAAGATTGCCTGAAGCTCGCCTTGGCTGATTTCCGGCTGGTAGGGAGTATAGGCCGTATAAAATTCCGATCTGGAGGTGACATGCCCTATAACGGAAGGAATATGATGGTCATAAATGCCTGCGCCCAAAAAGCTGACATAACGGTCCGTATCGGCATTCCGTGCGGCCAGTATGGACATATGCCGAGTTAGTGCGTATTCGTCAAGCTGCGGAGACACCGGGAGTGTTCCTTGGTAGCGCAGATCATCCGGTATGTCCTTAAACAGCGCATCCACGGAATCCACGCCAATTACAGCCAGCATTTCCTCGCGATCCTGTTCGGTCAGAGGTAGATAACGGTGCTTCAACATAATATTGGCTCCTTTCACCGCTTGGCGGATGAGTTTCGACGATAGAATGGCAGCGGCACAACCTTGGCTTTGAGTCGTTTGCCACGGATTTCAACCTCCAGCTCCGTACCCATCTCTGCAAAGGAGCTATCGATCAGCGCCATGCCCAAACTTTTTTTAAGCGTAGGGGACTGTGTACCAGTTGTTATTTCACCAATAGTAATTTGTGTCTCCCCGGCAATAACAGGGTAATGGGTGCGGGGAATACCGCGGTCAAGCATTTCAAGCCCCACCATTTTGCGGGGCAAGCCTTGTTCATGCATCTCCCAAAGGGCCGTACGTCCCACAAAATCACCCTTAATCCACTTCACAAATCGATCTAGACCCGCCTCCAGCGGAGTAATACTCTGGGATAGTTCTTGGCCGTACAAGGGAAGCGCGGCCTCAAAGCGCAGCGTATCTCTTGCGCCAAGGCCTGCGGGAACGAGTTCGAAGCTTTCTCCGGCCTTCATCAGTACATCCCAAAGCGCCGGGGCATCCACCGCGTTCAAGTACATTTCGAACCCGTCTTCCCCGGTGTAACCGGTTCGGGAGAGGAGAAGCGAAATGCCTCCAACATTGGCTTGAGGCAGGAAACGGAAGGGCTTTAAGCCTGTCAGATCGGCATTGCACACGTTCGATAGAATGGCTGCAGCGTGCGGCCCTTGCAAAGCGAGTAAGGCAGTATCATCAGAGGCATTACGCAGCTCTACGCCCGATTCGGGAAGGTGCTGCTGCAGCCACGCCCAATCCTTGTCGATGTTGGAGGCATTGACGACAAGCATGAACTCGGCTTCGGCCAGCTTATAGACTAGCAGGTCGTCAACGACGCCGCCATTCGGGTAACAAAGCAGTGTATACTGAGCTTTTCCAGGTTCAAGCAACGTTACGTCATTGGTCGTCATTCGCTGCAAAAAGCTCTTCGCCTCCGGACCGGTGCAGTAAAATTCGCCCATATGCGATACGTCAAACAGCGCGGCTCGCTCGCGGGTGGCTTCGTGCTCTTTCTGAATACCGCTGAACTGTACCGGCAGCTCCCAGCCGCCGAAATCGATGCAGCGAACACCCTCGTATTGATGGTAGAGGGGATAGAGCGGCGTTTTTTGCAGATTGTGGTCAGACATTGGATCACCTCAAGTGTAGCCGCTAATGGGCCGTTTTGAATTTTCTTTGTTTACCAGCTAAATTTGAGCATAAAAAAACAGGCCAAAGAAAATATCGTGCATGTTTAAAACATGCGGATTTTCTCGGGCTCTGTCCTTGGTACCTGAGAGTTACCCTGTATAGGTGCTCGGCATAAGGTGTGAAAAACACAGGTTTCCCCTTGGGTGATTCGCGGGATTGCGAATTCTCTCCAGAGATGCGTCCGGCAGAAGTCCTTTTGCCTGAGAGATTCACCGCGGGTGTGCGGCTTGCTCCTTCGGCGTTACAGTGCGGTGCTCCGTAATCTCTCCCTCTGCCCTCAACCGCTGACTACACATCCATTAATACCCAAATCCCGTGAATATGTCAATAAAGTTATCATAAAAATTTTTATTATTTTTAAGATGTATTAAAGGCAGCGTTTACATGATACCGAATCTAGGATTAGTGTTAATAATATTGACATGATAGCTAGATTTGGAATAATCTGAACGTGGAAGTTCTCTTATAGTCAGACATTTCATATTCTACCTGTATTTAATAATTCGGATTACCACCCGAAAAGAGGAGGAGACTGGCGTGGCTAGCGTTATTAGGGAGAATGTTTGGTACAGTGAGGAGCATGAATGGGTGCTTGATTTAGGCGATGGTACGGTAAAAATCGGCATTTCCGACATAGCCCAACACCGGCTTGGTGATATTGTATTCGTTGAGTTGCCGGATCTGGGGCAGGAAGTAGAAGCGGAGGATGGCATCGGGACAATCGAGTCGGTCAAGACGGTGGCTGATTTGTTTACGCCGGTCGGCGGAACGGTGCTCGAAATTAACGGGAAACTGGAGTCGGCCCCCGAGCTTGTGAATGAGGAGCCGTACGACGGTGGCTGGATGGTTCGGATTCGGCTTAAGGAAGACCCAAATGCCGCATTTGCCAAGTTGCTGGATGCGAAGGGGTATGCGGAGTTTATCGAAAAATGATATGTTGGTACGCGCAGACTAGTTTCTCTCAAATAGCAGCACAATAACATTTAAGTCCAAGCTATAGACGACAAAACATAGTAAAAAACCGCTGAAGAGATTCCCTCTTCAGCGGTTTTCCTGTTCACTATTTGGCTTAACGTTTGGGAGGGAGCAGCAGAGAACGGTATAGCACCTCGAAAATAAACTCAAAAGCCTCAAGTCGGTGTTTTGTCTCCAACGCTGTTTTTCCCCAAACGTAAATACCGTGATTTCGCATCAAAAAGCAAGGGACATCCAGGTTTAGTGCCCCGGGGATTTGTTTAGTGATCGATGAT
The DNA here is from genome assembly GCF_042678945.1 of Paenibacillus puldeungensis. NCBI lineage: Bacteria > Bacillati > Bacillota > Bacilli > Caryophanales > Paenibacillaceae > Paenibacillus > Paenibacillus puldeungensis. The sequence continues at coordinate 68,508 of NZ_JBHTLM010000020.1, forward strand.
ATGTCCACGCTATTAGGGAGTATAGGAATACGTAACTGCTCGGATTCCCCAACAATACCTGTACAGAAATCCCTGGTTAGCTCGTTACCCTGTACTGCAACATAGCCTTCGTCACTGTAATAATCACTAAGCACATGATTAAAAACCGTATGGACATGATAAACCGCACCGCAGCCGGTCATTCGATAGATTTTCGCATGAACAGGCGTTTCAGAGCAAGGCTCCAGGTCGGTCGCTTCACAAGGATTCCCTGCAGCATCTACGAACAGATAGCTTTCCGCCGAAATGGGCGATCTGTCCTTCACACGAGAGTTGACCGCAAAATAGAACTCATTCGGGGTAAAACTGCCAACCCGGACTGACAGATTTCCGCTCGAGCCCGGAAACCAGCCGAGTTTGGCCAACTGGTCATTCATGGCTCGCAGCTCCGCAAGAGCTGTTTGCTTTTCCTCCCAACGGATGTCCGCAAACGTCATGTGCGGGGTCCTCCTTTTTGTGCACTCAATCGCTAATTATTTTTGATCATAAATATCATGTTATTTCAGGGCTTCCTTCACGTCATTGCCCATTTCGTGCGAGCGTTCCGTAGCACGGTGCACCGCAGCTTGAACGAGCTCCAGGAAACGCCCCTGATTAAGCACCTCCAGCGCAGCCTGGGTTGATCCGTTCGGCGATGTAATGTCGGCGCGCAGCTTGGACGGCTCCTCGCCGGTTTCCGTCATCATGCAGGCGGCGCCGAGTACAGTCTGTACCGTCAGATCCCTTGCTTGCTCAGGTGTGAGTCCGCCGTCGACGCCTGCGGCGATCATCGCTTCCATCATATAGTAAATATAAGCGGGACCGCAGCCGGAAATACCGGTTAAGATTTCCATTTGTTCTTCCGGAATGACACTTACGGTTCCTACTGCCTCAAACATCGATAACGTTTGGGCTCTTTCAGCTTCAGTTACTTCTTCTGAGAAGGAGATGCCGGTTGCCCCCTGACCGATCGAGCACGACGTATTCGGCATGGTTCGAGCAATTGGGGCTTTAACGCCAAGCAGCGCTTGAATAGTAGAAATCGAAAGCCCGGCAACCATCGAAATGATGAGTTGTCCTTCTTGAAGCAGTGGACCTAGCTGAGTTAGCGCTTCGCCCGCGTCCTTCGGCTTCATAGCGAGTACGATAATGGAGGCGCCTTGCAGGTACGAGCGTTTGGATTCTTCGTGATTGGCGGTCATAACGCCATAACGGTCCGACAAGTAAACGAGCCGTTCCTGGCTTGAGCGGTTGAGCATGGCAATATGATCCGGACTGGCCACTTGTTTATGGATGAGCCCGCGGACGATCGCTTCCGCCATGGAACCGGCGCCATAAAAGCATATTTTTGAAGCGGTCAGAGAATGGTTTAAATTCATTGCAAAAACCTCCTGGTGTATTGGCAGACGTCTACTGCCGAATTTGTCCGTTACCTTGTATGATATATTTGCTAGAGGTCAGAGCCGGCAGCCCCATCGGACCCCGGGCATGCAGCTTTTGCGTACTGATGCCGATCTCTGCGCCAAAGCCAAACTCAAAGCCATCCGTAAAGCGGGTAGAGGCGTTGTGGTATACGGCGGCTGCATCGACCTCTCGCTGGAAGCGTTCCGCATTCCCCGTGTCCTCCGTGACGATGCATTCGGAGTGCTTTGTGCCGAAGCGGCGAATATGTGCGATCGCCTCATCCAGATCGTTAACGATTTTGACGTTCAGGATATAGTCGTTGTACTCCGTGGCATAGTCCTCATCGCTTGCTGGAACAGCCCAAGGTACGAGCTGTCTCGTAGCTTCGCAGCCTCTTAATTCAACGCCTGACTCCTTAAATCGGTTTGCCAAGTCGGTAAAATGCTGAGCCGCAAAGTCCTTGTGCACGAGCAGCGTCTCCATCGCATTGCAAACCGAAGGACGCTGTACTTTGGCGTTCAGCGAAATGGAGGTAGCCATTCTCGGCTGTGCGGAAGCATCGAGAAACGTATGGCAAATGCCGGCGCCGGTTTCAATTACCGGAACGGTGGCATTTTGCACAACATTCTGAATCAGCGAGCTGCCGCCGCGTGGGATAACGACGTCAAGCAGGCCATTCAGCTTGAGCATTTCATCGACGGAAGCGCGGCTGGGGTCCTCGATCAGCTGTACGGCATTCTGCGGGATAGCGGTAGCTGCCAGCGCCTGATGAATGATCTCAATGATTTTACGATTGGAGGAAAGAGCAGAGGAGCCTCCGCGTAGCACGACGGCGTTACCGGTTTTGAGGCAAAGCCCCATCGCGTCCACAGTCACGTTCGGACGCGCTTCGTACACGATGCCGATTACGCCAAGCGGCACACGACGCTTTACAATGTGCAGCCCGTTCGGGCGGTCAATGGTTTCGAGCACATCTCCGACCGGATCAGGCAAATCGGCGATTTGCCTCAGCCCTTCTGCGATACCTTTGATTCGTTCGGGGTTTAAGGCCAAGCGATCGAGCAGAGAAAGAGAAGTTCCGTTCTCCCGTCCGCGCTGCAGGTCCTCCTCATTAGCGGCGATGATTTCTGAACAACCGCTCTCAAGCGCTTTTGCTACGGCTAATAGAGCCTCATTTTTTTGCTCGGTCGTCAAATTATTCAGCACAGATACGACCTTTCCGGCAAGCTCGGCTTTGTGTCTCACTTCACTCATGTCTTAGAACCTCCTTGTTTTTTTGATGATGGTTTTTGGATGACTAAGCTTTTAATGAAATCCATTCATCGCGGTGAATGACTTCCAGTCGGTGCACCGACTCCATTTTTTTAATGACCTCGGTGCTAGGCAGGCCCAGAATGTCTGACATCTGGTCGGCATCATAATTAACAATCCCCCGGCCAAGGACTTCACCAGCTTTATTCACGACCTCCACCACATCACCCGTGTGGAAGTGTCCGGTCGTTTGCTTGACGCCAACCGGCAGGAGGCTTCGGCCTCCGTGAATCAGCGCCTCCTCGGCGCCAGCGTCTACGGTGAGCGTTCCAAATGGAGTGGAGAAGAAGCCAAGCCACTGTTTCTTGCGCGGGAGAGCAGCGCCGTGAGCTTCAAAATAGGTGCCCCGCCCGTCCCCCAGAAGGGCTGCACGTAGCTCACCGGGTTGATCAACCTTGCCTACAAAGACCGGAACGCCTCCTAAAGAAGCGACTTTAGCAGCATCAATTTTGGAGCGCATGCCTCCGGTACCGACGGAAGAGCCGGCTCCTCCGGCAATAGCATAGATGTCGCTAGTGATTTCGGTTACGCGGTTAATCCGGCTAGCAGATGGATCAATACGCGGATCTTTGGTGTAGAGTCCGTCCATGTCCGTCAAAATAATCAGATGATCAGCTTTGATGAGATTTGCAACGAGAGCTGACAGGGTATCATTGTCGCCGAATTTCAACTCGTCTATAGAAACGGTGTCGTTCTCATTGATGATAGGCAGCACGTTTTGCCGCAGCAACTCTTCGATAGCCATACTAGCGTTCCCAGTTCGCTTGCGGTTCTGAAAATCGGAACGGGTGAGCAGCACCTGCGCCGCGGATATGCCGTGTTCGGCCAGTGCTTCACGATAGTTCTGCATAAGCAGTGCCTGCCCTACGGCTGCAGCCGCTTGCTTCTCATGAAGCAGCTTCGGACGTTCGGGGTATCCGATTTCGCGGAAACCGGCCGCAACCGCTCCAGAAGTGACAAGCAGCAGCTGCAGATCAGCCTTCATGAGATTGGCTAGTTCATTTGCATAATATTGAACCGCATCCCGATTCAGTCCTCCTTCCGACGAAGTCAGCGAACTGCTTCCAATTTTTACGACGATACGACGCAGCATCGAGACCACTCCTAACGCATAAATATCTTCTTTAGAAAAACTGACTTAAAAATAAAAAAACCTCCGCCTTTGCATGCAAAGGACGAAAGTTTAACTTCCGCGGTACCACCTTTATTGATGAGGTTATCATCCGACTTGAATGCCCGGTAACAGGGGCGCTGTCCGGCTTGTATCCGGCCGCTCGGGGATAGGGTTCGGAAAGGGCAAGCTTGTAAATTCTTTCAGCCTAAGGAATTTACTCTCTGAGCGCCGCTAAACTTTCGTACTGGTCCCGTCCTAGCGTTTATGGCTTAACGAATATAATCATTGTCATTAATTAATGTTAGAATAACACGCGTTTCACAGGTTTGCAAAAGAAACCCCGTAAAATTGGACTAATTTTGTTCACGAAACCCCCACCATACGCATGATATATTTTCTTTCTGGAACAAAAAGTGAATTGGTTGCGGAATTAACAAAGGGCCCGCTATGATGGATTCAGAATATAGCCACGTAGATATGAACTATGTACTGCGACGACGGTTTCGATTTCTCGAGGGAGGGTGGAATTCAAGCGATGACCGATCAGAAAATCAATCTACTGACTAATTCATCGTTCGAGCGAAAAGCGGATATTTCTAGAATAGCCTTAGTTCAAAGCGACATCATACTCGGAGAGCCGAAGAAAAACCGTGAAAAATTTGAACGGCTCATGGAGCAGGCGGTCTCCTCCGCTGAAAAGCCTGATCTAATCGTCTTGCCGGAACTGTGGAACACCGGTTATGCCCTACAAACGATCGATAAGCTTGCTGATCCGGAAGGCGAGGAGAGTCGCACTTGGCTCTCTACCTTTGCGAAGCGGCATGGTGTTTATGTCGTTGGCGGGTCGGTCGCCGAGAAACGCAGCGGAAAAGTGTACAATACGATGCTCCTTTTTAATCGCCTAGGCGAGGAGCTCGGCAGCTACTCCAAAATCCATTTATTTCGCTTAATGGAGGAGGAGAAGCACTTAACTCCAGGAGATCAAAAAGTAACGTTTGATCTGGGCGGAGTTACGGCTGGTGCAGCGATTTGTTACGATATCCGCTTTCCGGAGCTAGCGCGCAGCCTCGCGCTAAAAGGAGCCAAGCTGCTCATTGTGGCGGCCGAGTGGCCGCATCCTCGGCTCCATCACTGGCGAACACTGCTTATGGCCCGGGCCATCGAGAACCAAATGTATGTCATAGGCTGCAATCGGATCGGCACAAGCGGCAGCGATTCTTTTTTCGGCCATTCGATGATCATTGACCCATGGGGCGAAATTGTAGCCGAAGGTGGCGAAGAGGAGGGAATTATCTCCGGCGAAATCGATCTATCCCTCGTAGACAGGGTTCGAAACCAAATTCCGGTGTTCACTGATCGCAGGCCATCGCTTTATGAGCTGTAGATCGACTTTCGCTGCTCCATAATGACTTTAAACGTTTCGATAAAGGCTTCTGCCGCTTTAGACAGATAACGCCCTTTGCGATAGGCGATCACCAGTGTCCGGCTAGGAACGGGGGCCGTAAGCGGAACATAAATCGGGATCAGCTCGCTGCGTTTCGCACGGGCGATAAAACGCGGAACCAGGGTGATCCCCATCCCCGCAGCAACGAGGGATTGGACGGTTTCGATATTGTTGCTCTCAAACACAATGTTCGGCTCAAATCCGGCTCCGTGACATAAATCTACGGTTATTTTACGGAATCCCTGGCCTTTCTTGAGGACGATAAAAGGCTCATCCTTTAGCTGCTCCAGTAAAACTCCGTCTGTTGATGCTTCTGGGGAGGCCAGCCGGTGATTCGGGGGAACCGCCAGATCGATCGGCTCTTCTCCGATCGGTACACAGGTCAGTGTAGGCTCTTGAAGCGGCAAGGAAAGCAGGCTAAGGTCGGTTCCGCCGCCGGCCGTCAGCTTTTCCAAATTCAGCGAGGTGTCTTCCAGCAAAGTGATTTCAATATTCGGGTATGCGTCCTTAAATGCGGGCAGGACATACGGCAGAAGGTGAGAGCCGGTAATCGGCATGCTTCCGACGACGACGCGGCCAGCCCGCAGTTGGGAGATGTCGTCCATTTCCTGACGGAGCTGCGCTACGGCATCCATAATTTTTTGGGCGTGTTCGATAAAGCTGGCCCCAGCGTGCGTGAGCTCTACCGTGCTCGTATTGCGCTGAAACAATTTTACGCCGAGCTCTTGCTCCAGCTTGGATAGCTGCTGGCTTAGTGAGGGCTGGGCGATATGCAGTTTGTCGGCCGCACGGGAGAAATTTCTTTCCTCGGCAATTTGCAGTGTGTATTGAAGCTGTCTAAGTTCCATAATTCGACTCCTTTGCGGGAGAGTATATTTTGCGTTCGAAAAAATGATAAAGCGATGGTAGGAGAATGTATTTTCTTATAGGGCTTGCCTATGAACAGTATACAGCATATAGGGCGATCCCTCACATAATTCATCTTCATACGATCGTCTGAGGCCAAACATGAAAAATTTGTCTTACGATGTCTCGTCCCGGTATAATAATAGACAAACGACAAGTGCTGGAGGTTTTTCGCTTGAAAAAATGGGTGAAAGAGATAAGCGGCTGGGGTGCATCAATTGTTCTGGGCTTTTTACTTAGCATCGTTATTGGCATTTTTATTATTCAACCCTATAAGGTTGATGGTTATTCCATGGAGCCGACATTAAACAACAATCAACGAATTTTTGCCTGGAAGATCAACCATGTGCTCGATAAGTCACCGAAATATGGGGATATCGTAATTATCGACAGCCGGGTGGATCGGAGCCGTTCGTTCTGGGATGATATTAAGGAACAGCCTCTCGTCTCGCTGCTGTCCGGTGAAGGTAAAAAGGAAATTTTTTATGTTAAAAGGGTTATCGGCTTACCGGGTGATACGATAGAAGTAAAGGATGGCAAACTTTTCCGTAACGGCACGGTTCTCCATGAGCCTTATATTAAGGAGGAGATGGTAGCTGGCACAGAACAAAGCTGGGAAGTGCCTGTGGGCCATGTGTTCGTTATGGGTGACAATCGCAACAACAGCAAAGACAGCCGGATGATCGGCCCTGTACCACTGGATCATGTTATGGGGATTGATTCGTTTTAACATAAAATACTGAGCTTAACAGTCAAGGACCGATTGGAGTTATCTCCAACGGTCCTTTTTTCTGAATATCACCTTTGCGCCTTATAGTTTCAACCTATTACTTCTATAGTTATTATATCTTGGATCAATGAGCAAGGACATGATATATTGAATTCAACATTTGAAACAAGTTCGATTCCTTGTGTGGGGTGAATTTAATGAGCAGCAAAAAGACTATGTATGAAAAAATTTGGGATAATCACGTTATCTATCAAGAAGAGGGTAAGCCAAGCATCTTGTATATCGATTTGCACCTCGTTCACGAGGTTACCTCGCCGCAGGCGTTCGAGGGACTTCGGCTCAGCGGTCGTAAAGTACGGCGCCCTGAGCTGACCTTTGCAACGATGGATCATAACGTTCCTACTAAGGATCGGTACAACATTACCGACCCGATTTCCAAGCAGCAAATTGATACGCTGTCGAACAATTGCCGCGATTTCGGGGTTACACTGTATGACCTTGACACAATCGACCAAGGTGTTGTTCACGTTATGGGTCCTGAGCTTGGGTTGACGCATCCCGGGAAAACGATCGTTTGTGGTGATAGCCATACCTCAACGCACGGCGCGTTCGGAGCACTGGCTTTCGGGATCGGCACAAGCGAGGTTGAACATGTCCTTGCTACACAGTGCTTACAGCAGGCTAAAGCGAAGACGCTTGAGGTTCGTTTTGTAGGTAACCGCAAGCCGGGCGTAACGGCAAAAGACATGATTCTTGGTGTTATTGCGAAGTACGGAACGGATTTTGCAACCGGGTATGTTATTGAGTATACGGGCGAGGCCATTCGCAAGCTGTCGATGGAGGAACGTATGACCGTCTGCAACATGTCGATCGAAGGCGGCGCGAGAGCAGGACTTATTGCTCCGGACGATACGACGTTTGAATATTTGCGCGGCCGTCAGCATGTTCCGCAAGGCGAAGCTTTCGAGCGTGCCATTGCCGAATGGAGACTGCTCACAACCGATGAAGGCGCGATATATGACCGCGTTGTTGATTTCGACGTTGATTCGCTCATTCCACAGGTGACCTGGGGCACTAGTCCTGGTATGGGAACCGGAATTGATGCCAACGTGCCGAATCCGACTGATTTTGAGACTGAAAATGAACGTAAAGCGGCGGAGAAAGCGCTTGAGTATATGGGCTTGACACCTGGTACGCCGATGAAGAATATCGGGATTGATTATGTATTTATCGGCTCATGCACGAACGGCCGAATCGAGGACCTGCGTGCAGCTGCGCAAATCGCCAAAGGATACAAAGTTTCCGATAAAGTTACCGCAATCGTCGTGCCGGGATCTGGACGCGTGAAAATCCAGGCCGAAAAAGAAGGATTGGATAAAATCTTCACGGAGGCAGGATTTGAATGGCGCGAGGCGGGCTGCAGCATGTGTTTGGCCATGAATCCGGATGTTTTAGAGCCAGGACAACGCTGCGCATCGACCTCCAATCGGAATTTTGAAGGACGGCAGGGACGCGGTGGTAGAACGCATCTGGTTTCTCCGGCCATGGCGGCTGCGGCGGCGATCAAGGGACATTTCGTCGACGTGCGCGAGTGGGAAACCAAGAGCGAAGTCGTAAGCTAACCTAGGTGAAGAGGGGAGAATCAAACGATGGATGCATTTAAAAAACTAACAGGTGTGGTCGGTCCGGTCGACCGTGTTAATGTAGATACCGACGCTATTATTCCTAAACAATTTCTAAAACGTATTGAACGCACAGGATTTGGTCAATTTTTGTTCTATGAGTGGCGTTTTGATACCGAAGGAAACGTCAACCCTGAGTTCGAGTTAAACAAACCTCGATACGCGGGAGCCTCTGTGCTGATTTCTCGCGTAAACTTCGGCTGCGGTTCCTCCAGGGAGCATGCCCCTTGGGCTATTCTCGATTACGGTTTCCGCTGCGTAATTGCACCGTCCTTTGCAGATATTTTCTACAATAACTGTTTTAAGAACGGTATTCTTCCGATTAAGCTGACCGAGGAGCAGGTTGAGGATTTGTTTAAACGGACATCTACCCATGAAGGGTACAAGTTGACGGTTGATCTGGAGAGCAAAACGATCTCTGATGATTACGGTCTCAATCTCAAGTTTGATCTGGATGAACATCGTCGTCAATTTTTGCTACAGGGTCTGGACGACATTGGTCTGACGCTGCAGCATGAGGATCTCATTGCGGCATATGAACAGAAAAAGTTTGGCTGAATGGAATAAACTGTTATTCTATAGTTAATGCAAGGCGCGAGTTAAAGGAGAAACCCTTAGCTCGCGCTTTTTGTCGTTCTTTTTTTAACCTGCTTATTCACCCAAACAATGGGATGCCGAAAAGAAAGAAGTAATTTGTCTATCGCTGTCTTTCTATAAAAATATAAGTCTATGAGGAAGTAATTTTTTCTGATATTATGGAAGTAATTAGCAACCTTTTTCCCTTCGGTGTCGTCTATATATTAGATGCCGCATTAGAGCAGTCCTCTGCACGGGTGATTGATTTCGCGCAATATGAACTGCCTCTTAAACGTCGTCTGATGTCCTCGAAGATATCTCCAAAGGCGTTTTCTTAACCGGTAAATTACGAGATGGGGTAGGGATTAATTGATGAAAAAATTCGGCTTTTTTCTGATCGCATTGTTATGCTTACTGACTTTTCCGGGGCTGAGCAAAGCTGCTTCAGCCGGGACACACATTTTTTTAGACGGCAATGAGCTGGAACAGCCGAAGGGTGCTCAAGCCGGGCTTGTGAAAGGGAATGTTATGGTCCCGATCCGAATCGTTGGCGAAGGTCTTGGATATCAGGTCGGATGGGATAAGAAGACTAGTACCGTAACGATTTCCCAAGACGGTACCATCATTCATCTAGTGCTGGGTAAATATTCAGCAACTGTGAACGATAATAAGGTAAAATTAAACGGCGCTCCGCTTCAGCAAGCAGATACAACACTTGTGCCGCTTCGTTTTGTCGGTGAGCAAATGGGTTTGCAGGTCAGTTGGGACAACGAGTCCAAATCCGCCTATTTATACAGTCCTAATCATGGCTCTTCTGGGAAGGCTGTGCCAGGTGGCAGTAGTAAGCCTCCAGTGACGGAAAGCCAAAACTCTGGGACCGTCCCGGAGCCAGAGCAGGATAATACATATCAAACAAACGTTCCTTCAGGCGATGCTGCTAAAGTTGACAAGGTTATGATCAATGGCGTTAGCTTTAGCGAAAATCGGTTAATGGTTGCCGTTTCCGGCGCCGTCAAGCCAAATGTGTTCAAGATGAGTGGCCCGGAGCGGATTGTGGTAGATATACCAAATGCTGATTTTGGAGAACATTTTACCGATACCTCTGCCCTGGATGCTACTAAGAACGGCCAGCTTCCGGTTACAGAATATCCGGATGTATCCCAAATTCGCTATTCCTTATTCAGTACCTCTCCTTCAACCGTACGATTTGTTATTGATTTAACCCAGAGCAGTCAATTTACGGTTACGAATGCTGGGGATGGGCTCGTCATTGTCGAATTAACGGATAATTCATCGTCGCCGGGTACTGTAATCCCGAACACGGATGGCAAACCGACGGTGGTTATCGATGCAGGTCATGGAGGGTCGCAGCCGGGAACATTGAGCGCGACCAAGAAGCAGGAAAAGGATTTTACTTTGGCTGTAGCTTTGAAGGTGGAAAAACTGCTCGCACAGCAGAATGATATTCACTATATTATGACCCGTACGACGGATGTGAAGATGTCTTTGGAGGACCGTGTAAAGGTCGCGAATGATAACAACGCTACGTTGTTTGTTTCTATTCACGGGAACAGCATTAACCCTGGAAGCAACCCGAGCGGTTCTGAGACGTATTATACTCGTGAAGCCAGCATTCCGCTCGCTAAGGTGATGCATAAGCATCTGGTCGAAGCTACGGGATTTGCTGATCGCAAAGTTCGCTACAGCAGCCTGCATGTAACCCGGGAAACAACGATGCCAGCCGTCCTTCTTGAGGTAGGTTATCTCAGCAATAGTAACGATGAAGCAGCCATGTATACGGAAGATTTCCAACAGCGAGTTGCGGAAGGAATCGTAGCAGGTATTAGAGAATATCTAGGTCTGTAGACTTTATGCTGAAGAAGTTGCAACCATAAGGGGGTTTGAAAAAAATGAGAAAAATCGGGATAATGTTAACGTTAATCGCCCTGTTGGTGTTTGCAGCTGGCTGCGGGCAAAAGGCGGAGACCGTTCCGACGGGGCAAGGTAATAACCAAGCGGTAACGAAGGAGGGCTCGGGTACAGCAACAACGCCCCAGACAAATCCTTCCGGTCAGGACGGCAAGAATGCAAGCAGCACAGATAAGAATAACGCTAACGAACCAAAGCATAGCACGGAGTCTGCCAAGCTGAAGATTCAAGCTTTTTATACCGATGATCAAATGATGGAATTGAAGTCGGTTACGCGAGAAATCGAAGTTCCTAAGGGCCACTCCAAATACGAGGAAGCTTTTAAAGCGCTGCAAACCGCAGACAAAGGATTGATTTCCCTTTGGGAGAAGGTAGTTCTAAACAGCATCTCCTATACCGATTCGGATAAGCAGGTTACGATAGATATCAAGCTCCCGGACGAAGCTCGGCTTGGTGCAGGCGGTGAATCGCTAGCGATCGATGCGCTTAAGAAGGCGATGTTTCAGTTTGATGAAGTGAAGCAGATCGAGCTTACGGTAGACGGAGCTAAACTTGAATCGCTGATGGGGCATGTGGATTTGGATCATCCGATGACCCGGCAAAGCAAATAATATTCCTGATCGGAACATAATCGGAACACAAAGCACTGCGGTTTTTAGTAACCGGAGTGCTTTTTCTATATTAAGGAAATGAAGCGTTTACATATAACGAGTTAGCAAAAATTACGTGAAAATATGGTATAAATTCGCAACTTTCCAAGATTACTGGCGTCTAATATGTCGTCTGACGATGTCGAAATAGCGGACGTTATCATCGGTCATCATAAGGCAAAAATACTAGGATGGTAGGGGTGACGGATGAAGCAAAAAAGTATAGCAGCCTTTGTTTTTATGTTTATGTTTTTGTTCTCATTCACGCAAATAGGACATGCAGCTGCAGGGGGGACCAGCATTTACTTGGATGGTAAAGCGCTGAATTTGCCTGCGAACGGACAAGTCCAAATCGTGAATGGGAATGTGATGATTCCATTTCGTGTCGTCGCGGAGGAGCTGGGATTTGACGTCAACTGGGATAATAAAGCGCGCACGGTAACCATACGGCAATCCGGTACAACGCTTACAATGATTGTGAATGAAACGGTCGCAGAGGTGAATGGGAGTAAAGTCAAACTACCTGAGTCTCCTATGCTCGCTAAGGATACCACTCTCGTACCAATGCGCTTCATTGGGGAGCAAATGGGACTCAAAGTGAGTTGGGATAATGAAACCAAATCAGCTTATTTAGTTAACCCCCATTCCGATTCTGGCAGCGGAAAGCAGGATACTGCCGGATCTAGCAGTCAAACACAGCAAACCAAACCTGCTTCAAACTCAAATTCCTCATCGAATTTAGCCTCCGTCAGCGGAATTGGTTTTAGCGAAAATCGCCTGACGATTGCATTAGACAAAAATGTAACACCTCACGTCTTTACGATTAGCGGCCCTGAACGGCTAGTGATTGATCTGCCCCAAGCAAAATTTGCGGAAACGTTGAATGATGGGCATCTGCTGGATAGCAGTCAGAACGGATCTTTTGATGTAACCGATTATCCGGATGTTTCCAAGGTAAGATATTCTTTATACAGCAGTAATCCATCGACTATTCGCATCGTTCTGGATTTGAATTATACCGTAAAGTACCAAGTGGTAAATGAAAATAACGGACTTATTATCGTTGATTTAAACACAGGAGATGCTGTTGTTCCGACTGACAATGGACAAAAAACAGTAGTCATTGATGCGGGACATGGAGGCAGCGATCCAGGGGCTTCAAGCGTAACGAAGAAGAAAGAGAAAGAGTTTACACTCGCGGTTGCACTGAAAGTGGAACAACTGCTTAAGGAAGAAACAAAGATTAACGTAGTGCTTACGCGTAATAGCGATACATATCCGACACTATCAGATAGGGTGAAGATCGCTGAAGGTGTAAATGCGGACATTTTTATATCCATCCACGGAAATGCGGGTTCTTCTACAGCCAGTGGCGTCGAAACCTATTATACCCGGGCCGAAAGCTCTAATTTGGCGAAAACGATGCACAAATATTTAGTTCAGTCTTCGGGACTATCCGATCGTAAAGTCCGAACGGCAAGTCTGCACGTAACGCGGGAGACGACGATGCCTGCCGTCCTACTGGAGTGCGGTTATTTGAGCAACAAGAGTGATGCAGCCCTGATGTATACGGATGACTTTCAAAACAAGGTAGCTCAAGGCATCGTTGAGGGTATAAAAGAATATCTCGGGATCAGCTAATGCACCAGGATAGGAGGAAGCAACCATGAACAAGAAAATTTTTACTTTAGGATTACTGGTTGTTCTGCTTGTCCTCAGCAGCGGCTGCGGGCAAAAGCCACAAAGCTCATCTAGCAATAAAGAGAGTAATGCCGGGTCAAATATTCAAACCCCTGCGGCAGCGGTACCGCAGGAAAACAAGTCGATAAAGATTGAGGCCTATTATACAGACGATCAAATGCTTGAACTGAAGAAGGAAGAGCGAGAAATAGCGTACCGACAGGAAAAAGATAAGTACCTTGAAGCGTTAAAAGCCTTGCAAAATAGTTCCAAACAGGAGCTTTTCCCGCTCTGGGGCAAGGCCGTGTTCCAATCGGTGTCACTTAAGGACGGACAGCTTACCGTGGACTTAGAACTACCGGATGAGGCTCGCCTAGGTGCCGGAGGAGAGGCGCTTGCTCTCGATGCTTTGAAAAAAACGCTGTTTCAGTTTTCCGAGGTGAAAACAATCGAGCTGCTTGTTGATGGTCAAAAGGTTGATACCTTAATGGGCCATGTCGAAATTGAGCAACCGCTGTCAAGAAATTAGAGGGTTTTGAAGGAACTCGCCTACCTTTCGTCGAACATGAAAGAACACCTATTTGCAGAAGGGGAGAATTTAATGTCATCATACAAACGTAGTTATAGACGAAGTACCCAAAAAGCCATGACCGCCATGCTGGCAACGGCGATGTGCCTGGGCGGAGGAACCGCAGCATTTGCAGCGGGAAATGTACCAGCTCAAACTCAAAATACAACCCAGGTGTCCACAGCAGCGTCTCTCTTTAGCGATGTGCAGAACGGATTTTGGGCGGAAAAACATATATACAAACTCGCCGCCGAAGGCATTATTTTAGGTGATGCCGGCAAATTCCGGCCCGCCGATAGTGTAACGCAGCAGGAAGCAATTGCTATGGCGATTCGCTTCATGAACTTGGACTCACAGCTTGGAAACGGTTCCGGAGCTCCGGCGGATATTAAGGTAGGTAATTATTTCAAACCTTATTTGGAGCTTGCTCTGTCCAAGAAACTGATCAATAAGAATGAAGAAGTTGCTTCTACTGCAAGCAAAGAATCTTGGGGCGAGAAGAAGGCTTCTCGCGAATGGATTGCTAAACTTCTGGTTCGCGCTTTAGGCAAGGATGCGGAAGCAAAGGCGGCCTCTGGCACAGCTACCGGATTTGCCGACCAAGCTAGCATTTCAGCCGCAGCTCGGGGTTACGTAAACGTTGCGTCTCAACTGAACCTGACGAAAGGTCTTGAAGGCAACAAATTTGATCCGCAGGGCAAAGTGACACGGGCGCAGATCGCAACCTTTTTCAGCCGAGCCGGTGAGTATATTAACCCGGGTTACACCAATGTTTATGAAGGCATCGTGACGGAACTAACGGACACTAAGATTACCCTTTATACGGGGGGCAAACTGAAGAGCTTCGTTCTTGATAACCGTTCTGTGTATTTCGCGAAGGACTCTGAAACCAAAGCAACGAAAAGTGCACTTAAGCTGTATACGAAAGTAATGGCTGTAGACAAGGTGGGATCAGCGGCCTATGTGGAAGTAACTGACCCGCAGCAGCAGCTGGAGCGCACGGAAGGCACATTGCTTCGGATACTTAACGGAAATCGCATGCTGCTGCTTGTGAACAACGATTCGGTAACCTATAACTTCGATAATAGCACTACGTTTCTTGATCAGAATGGAAACACCATTTCGGTGGACAAGTTGGTGCCTGAGAGTACGATCATTGTTCAACGAGAAACCTTCACAGCGGATAAAAAACCGGTTATCGTACAGGTGAAATCCGCACAAGTAAATAAATCCGGGAGCGGTACGGTTGCTAAAGTTGATTTGACTGGAAAAACGATAAGCATTAAGGATGCTTCCGGTTCGACGGATACGTACCGATATGACGACAATACGATTCTCTTGTATCAGAACCAGCGTCTCAATCAAATGGGTGAAGTCAATACAGGGGCGTCTGTGAAATACACGGTGAAAGACAATGTAGTTACCTCTCTGGAGGTAACCGAGGGAATTGAGCGGACCGTAACCGGAACGCTGCTTAGCTTGGATGGCGATTCATTGATTAGCTATACCAATGCAAGCGGGCGTGATGAGATTAAGCGTTTGGCTAGCAAGCCAGTCGTTGTCATCAGTGGTATAGCCGAAGCTACTCTTAGCGATCTAATTGCTGATGTTAAGGGCGGAGATAAGGTTGAACTGACGCTCAATGCTAAGGATCAAGTCACAAAAATCGTGGTCACCGGACGACAGTCCGAACAGGCTTCTGACCTGTCCGTCGTTAAGTATGATCCGAAATATAGAGCCTTGATGGTAGTGGACTCGAATAAAAAGGTATCCGCCTTCACCTTAGATGATAAAACGAAGGTTGACTACAACTCGAGTGCCCCTACGCTGTCGGGTGCTGAAGCGCTGCTTACCGAAGGCAGAAAAATCAATTTGACTACGATTGGTAATCGCGTGCTCTCGCTGCAGGTCATTTATAAATACGAAGGAACGTACGTTTCCGCGAATACGACGGCCAAGAAAATTACGATTATGCTTGCTGGTGGTAAGACGGTGGAAGTACCATATCAGGGAGCGACACCAACGATCGATATCTATGGGAAGAGCGGTGCAACTCTTGCTGACATTAAAGTCGGTGATCCGGTAACTGCATTGCTGTCTGCCAATCAGGATGCTTTACAATCACTGGCTGTAAAAGCCACTGTTCAATTTGAAATCTCCTCGGTAAATACAACGAATAGCCGCATCAGAGCAGTATCAAACGGACTTACGAGCGAGTTTTACGTTGATCATGCCGTACTTCTTGCTGAGAACGGCGGGGCAATCAAAGTAGCCGATTTGCAGCCTGGACAAACGATTAATGTCGTATTTAACGGTCAAAACGCCGTGTCGCTGCAAGTTATGAAGCTGACGCTCGGTAAAGTCCAAGGTATGGATGCTTCCACATTGGCGGTAAAATCATTTGCCGGATCTGTGGAGAATTACTCGTTAACCAACGGTGTTAAAGTACAACGCGGTTCGACAATTAGCACAGGCATTACGAGCCTAACTAACTCAGATCATGTTGAGGTCCGCAAGGATACGGACGGTTCCGTGCTGGTCAAAGTATTGTCGCCGCTTGAACGCAATTTGTCCCGTTATGATGCGAATACGAAGGAAATCATTCTCCTAAGAACGAGCTTAACGGATGATAAATATCGTTTTATTTTGACACCGGACACATATATTCACCAAGGTGACACTACATTATCCGTGCAATCACTCAAGGAAAATGATAAAATTGTTCTGTATTTCAACGGAGACAAGCTGGTTGAAATCGAAAAGCAATAATCATTTTCGTGTGGATAACCGTCTTGATGCGGGATATTTCCCGATCAGGGCGGTTTTTCTTCGCAGAAAATCGGGTAAGTGAAGGGGTGGAAACATGAATGCAGCAGATGTCCGACATATTTTGGACACGATCGGGGCCATGTTTCCGGATGCACGCTGCGAGCTCAATCACAGCAACGCTTTTGAATTAACGATTGCTGTGCTCTTGTCCGCGCAATGTACTGATGCGACCGTGAACAAGGTGACGACCGATTTGTTCCAGAAGTATAAGTCTCCCGAAGATTATGTTTCGGTTCCGATCGAGGAACTGGAGCAGGATATTCGCCGAATCGGTCTGTTCCGAAGCAAAGCGAAGCATATTCAGAACCTATGCCGAATTTTAATCGATCAATACGGTGGCGAGGTTCCAAGCAGTCACGATCAGCTGGTTACTTTGCCGGGTGTAGGGAGAAAAACCGCCAATGTTGTCGTCTCCAATGCCTTTGACGTTCCGGCCATCGCCGTTGATACCCATGTGGAGCGGGTTAGTAAACGGCTCGGTTTAGCAGGCTGGAATGACTCCGTTCTGGAGGTCGAGAAGAAGCTGATGAAACGGGTACCGAAAGACGAGTGGACATTAACACACCACAGGCTCATTTTTTTCGGAAGATATCATTGTAAAGCACAAAATCCGAATTGCCTGACCTGTCCGCTGCTGGATGTATGCCGAGAAGGCAAGAAACGTATGAAACGGTCACAAGTTAGTAAAAATATAAAGTGACAAAAAAAGAATGATAGTAGAGGATGAGGCCACATGAGATGTATTTCTGTATACACGGACAGCTTTGAGCTGTTTTCGGATTTGTTTGAGCAAGTAATTGATTTGCAGTTAGGTGAGAATGACGAGCGTGAAGTGGAAGGCGTCATCGTGAGCGATTCCGGTGAGGTGCCTGAGCACTACCTTGAGCGGATGTCCGCTAAACCCGAAGTCGTAGTTATGAAAGACAAAACAAGAGGCATTACGATCTTACAGCACGGCAAAGTATTTGAAATTTTGCTTCCTTCCCAAGAAGCTGCTGAAATCGTAGGCTAAATTCGGGTTTCATTTCGTTCAAAAAGAATCCCCTTGCGGCATGCAGCTAAGGAGTAGAGTAATCTCCTTAGCGGTGCTCGGGGGGATTCTTTTGCATATTTAGATATGCCATAAGATTCCGCGCCTAGTCCTTGTAGGCGATCAGTAGATCAGTATATGTGTAGTTCAACGCGTGAAAAATGGCCACCGCAGGACTTACTATTTCCATAACACTCACTGTTATTGTAGAACTGACCGTGTTCCGTGTTTGTAGAACTCACCAAGCCCAATTGTCCATTTTTAGATGTACGTATTGCAATTAAAATTGAAAAATCCAGAACTTGCCCGGAACTAGCTGCACTTTTTACATTTAAACTTGTCCGAGGCTAATCGCGCTTTAGTCTTGTAGAGAGACTGAGCAGCAAAAACGACAGCAAAATCGTACTGCAAGCTAGCGCCCAGGCCAGCGGTAGATTACCGGCATCTACGGCGAAGTAAATGGCCGTCGGTATCGTCTGGGTCCGTCCGGGAATGTTGCCGGCCACCATCATCGTAGCGCCAAATTCGCCAAGCGCCCGGGCAAAGCCAAGTATGAAGGCTGCCTGCAGCGAACGAAAACTGAGGGGCAGCAGGATGAACTTCAGAACTTGCCATTCGTTGGCTCCCTGTGTGCGTGCCGCTTCCTTGAAATCTTTATCCACCGATTGGAAACCGGCCTTCAGCGTTTGATAAACCAGTGGAAAACTTACGACGGCAGCGGCTACGATAGCTCCAAGGGGATGAAAAATAAAGGAAATATGAAAAAGAGTTTCGACCGCCTGTCCGATCCAACTGTGATGCCCAAGCAGAACAAGAAGAATTAATCCGATGATACTTGGAGGCAGTACGAGAGGCAGTAGAAACAAGGTCTCAAGCAAGGATTTTCCAGGAAAAGAGGCGGAAGACATCCTCCAGGCCGCAACAACTCCCAGAAGGAAAGAAATAATAGTGGCAGCAATCGATACCTGCAGTGATAACAAAACAGGAGCCCAAAATTGATCCGAAACAAAGATTGTATTCATCGATTAATTCCTGATGCAGTAAATCCGTATTTATTGAATACATGCTGCACTTCTTCACTGAACAAAAATTCAAAAAAAGTCTTAGCCTCGTCCGGATGCTTGCTGGCCGAAACAACTCCGGCCTGATATTCGATTGGATCATGGCTTTTCGGATCCATGGTAAGTATCATTTTGACTCCTTGGGCATGAGCCGCATCTGTTTTGTATACAAATCCAGCATCGACGTTGTCGGTATCCACATAGGAAATAACTTGTTTGACATCTTTGGTTAGGACTAGCTTGGGCTGAAGAGCATCCCACAGCTTATAAAAATGTAGAACTTGCTCAGCGTATTTGCCTGCAGGAACAGAATCCGGCATGCCAATAGCAATTTCACTCACCGTATCCTCTGTTAAATCATCAAGTGTTTGGATCTCTAAATTGCTTTTTTTAGGGACGACAAGCACTAGCTCATTTTTCAGGAAAAACTTCGTCAATTCCGGTTCCAGCTTTCCGGCCTTTAGTAATTCGTCTGTTTGTTTTTTACCTGCGGAAATAAACAGGTCGGCCGGAGCGCCTTGCTCGATTTGCCGCTGAAGGGTACCGGAGCCGCCAAAGTTATATGTAAGCTTGATATTCGTATGCTTGGTCTCATATACCTTAGCGATCTCCTCCATACTCTCCGTAAGGCTTGCTGCTGCAGATATGATGAGTTCGACTTTTTTCGTTTTCGTGCTGCCTGCTTGTCCGCTTTGGCTCACACTATTGCTTTTTTGTTCTTCACAACCGGTAACCGTGAACAAAGCGAAAACAACGAATATGAAAAGAAACGCTGAGATGCTTCGCTTAAAATTCATGTAACTCCCTCATCTCATAGAAAAACTAACAATGCATAACTAGATTACACTAATTCTTGTGAAACTGGCTAGTTGGTCGAGCAGAAAAGCGATGCTGGAGGTGGAAAAATAGGGTTTTCCCTAATGAAATTCGTTCCCAAGGGGAAACGCAAATGTTAAAATATTGATATTCTAAAATGAAACTTTATTTCGCATAGTGGAAGGCGGTCTATTTTTTTGTATGAAACCGATTGCAAATATGGTGGAACAAAACTTGCTAGACAAGCTCCGGATACTGGCCAAGACCCTGCTTGAGGAAGAGGATGACTTGGCGGCAAAGGAATTACAGGAAATTGGCGATAAGCTTTGTAAGGAAGAAATTGTAATAGCCTTTTGTGGTCATTTTTCTGCTGGAAAGTCCAGTCTCATAAACCGCTTGTGTGGTAAGCAGGTTCTGCCTTCCAGTCCTTTGCCAACGAGTGCAAATGTGGTCATGATTCGAAACGGATTACCGAGGGCGGTGCTAAGTTCGTCCGATCCATCGAAACCGCCATCTGAGGTGCCTGTACAGACAATCGAGCAATATGCTCGGAATGGGCTGGATTACACGCGTATTGAACTGTGGAACGAGGTTGAACTGCTGGGTCAAGGAGGCGTACTCCTGGATACGCCAGGTGTGGACTCGAACGATGCGGGTCATGCTTTAGCAGCGCATTCTGCGCTGCATTTGGCTGATATTGTTTTCTATGTGATGGATTACAACCACGTATCCTCAGAAACGAACCTAAGCTTTGCCAAATCATTAAGCGATTACGGAAAACCGCTCTATATGGTAGTGAATCAAATGGATAAGCATCGGGAGCAAGAGCTACCCTTCGAGCAGTACCGATCTTCGGTTGAGCAGGCGTTTCGGGTGTGGAATGTAAAGTCGTGCGGAACCTTCTACATTTCTCTAAAGGATGAGGAGCTTCCAGGAAATATGCTGCCTGGGCTAAAGCAATCGGTGGGACGCTTGCTAGACAGCGGGAGCAGTCTACTGGAATATAGCGCCTACACTTCGGCGGCCCAGTCTCTTCAGGGATATTTCAAGCGGCGTGCCGCTATAGAGGAACCGGAAAGACAAGCACTTGAGGAAGAGGCAGGTGGAGACAGCGACATTATCCAGATGGAGGAGGAGTTTAAAAAGCTTGAAGCAAGCGGGGGGGCAGATGAACAGATCTGGGAATCGCACCGGCAGGAATGGCTGAAACAGCTTAGCTCTATGCTGGAAACCTCCCAACTGATGATTCCGTCCGTCCGGGAGCTTGCCTCTCGTTATTTAGAGAGTCGCTCACCGGGATTTAAAGTGAAGGGCTGGTTTGGAAGTGGAAAAACGGAGAACGAGCGGCTTAAGCGTCGAGACGATTTTTTGCAGGCTCTCGGTGAGCAGGTGGATGCTCAGGTCAACTGGCATGTTCGGCAGGAGCTAAGATCAATTGGGCAGTATTTGCAAATTTGGAACGAGGTTTGGGAGCAAGAGCTGGATCGTGTACTGCCCAAGGTCGAGGAGTCGTGGATCTCGGAGTCGCTGCCCGGGGGAGCGCTGCTCTCCGGCGAAGCGACGCTTCATTATGCAGCGGCGGTTGCGGCGGGCGTCACAGCCCGCTACCGCCGCGCGGCAGCAAGCATGCTGGATGCCATGCTTGCCGTGCCGTCGCCGCTGCGCGCTAGCATCGCAGCGGCAGCAGAGGAGCGGCGCGCCGAGCTGGCGGCGCGCCTCCCGGCCGCCCGGCGTCTAGCTGCGCTGGACGCCGCGGCGAAAGCGCGCGAAGCGCGCTTGG